>NZ_LGSU01000107.1 GCF_002260545.1 Hydrocoleum sp. CS-953
ACCTTTTTCCTCTATTCTATTTCTCCATCTCCGCCAATTCTGAATTCTGACTCCTGACTCCTGACTCAAGAGCCAAAAACCTTCACCTTTGTAAAGATACCAAATGGCTTCTATAGGAAACTTAAGTTTTTTCAGGCTTTTAAACCTTCCTCCTTCTTCCTCCTACCTTCTACCTTCTACCTTCTACCTTCTACCTTCTTCCTCCTTCCTTCTTCCTTCTTCCTTCTACCTTCTTCCTTACCCAATTATTAATAATTAAATAATTCGCGCCTTGAAGCCTCCCCTTGGATAGGGAAAAAAAGTGCTAGGATATTTCCCGATCTTCAATTCCGTAACGGTTTTAACCAGAGGTAATTATCAATTATCCATTATCAATTATCAATTAATGAACCTGACCTGACAATACCAATGCTACCGGACATAATATTACGGAAAGCTCCGAAGATCGACCGCTTTTTTCTCCTTAAAAGGAGAGGCTTGAAACCTTATTTTTTCGGTAATGTCATTTAATATTAATTGACAAATTAATATTAATTATGATATAGACTCTACTTAGTAAAAATTGAGATTATCTAGCAATGACATCCCTAACTTCAGAGCAATATAAACAGAAAATGCAGCGCCGTAAACAAGTACAAGAAGAACGAGTATCTCAAGCTGCTCAGGAAAAAGGCTTAATTATTGTGAATACTGGCAACGGTAAGGGCAAAACTACAGCAGCTTTGGGTATGGTAATGCGTTGTTTAGGCCNCTACTTAGTAAAAATTGAGATTATCTAGCAATGACATCCCTAACTTCAGAGCAATATAAACAGAAAATGCAGCGCCGTAAACAAGTACAAGAAGAACGAGTATCTCAAGCTGCTCAGGAAAAAGGCTTAATTATTGTGAATACTGGCAACGGTAAGGGCAAAACTACAGCAGCTTTGGGTATGGTAATGCGTTGTTTAGGCCATGGCTACCAAGTGGCAATTATCCAATTTATTAAAGGTGCTTGGGAACCCGCAGAAAAAGCAATTTTTAGCAAGTGGGGCGAACAAATATCTTTTCATGCTTTGGGTGAAGGGTTTACTTGGGAAACTCAAGACCGCGATCGCGATATTCAGAAAGTTTATGAAGCGTGGAATTTGGCTTTAACTTTTATCCGCAACCCAGATTTTAAATTAGTCTTACTTGATGAAGTTAATGTTACTCTAAAATTAGGTTATTTAAAGTTAGAAGATTTATTGACTGGCTTAGAGGAAAAACCAGTAGATTCTCATATTATTCTTACAGGTAGAGGTGCCCCTTCTGAATTAATTGAAAGGGCTGATTTAGTGACAGAAATGAAGATGATTAAGCATCCTTTTAGAGAGCAAGGTGTAAAGGCGCAACCTGGTATTGAGTATTAATATTGTTCATTAATGGATAATGGATAATGGATAATGGATAATGGATAATGGATAATTGATAATTGATAATTGATAATTGATAATTACCTCTAGTTAGTTAAAACCATCAGATTGAATATAAGGAAATATCCTAGTGCAGAATGGCAGAAATAACTAACCAGTTACAAAATTCTCAAAGCCTTACCAATCAATAATGCTTGAATTTTGAGATTGCCACGGNGAAATAACTAACCAGTTACAAAATTCTCAAAGCCTTACCAATCAATAATGCTTGAATTTTGAGATTGCCACGGCTGTCGCCTCGCAACCCTTCAGGATTTTGATTTCCGCGTAGCGGCACTAGCACTTTTTTCTCTTGAAATAGAAGGCTTTATACCTTTTTTTTAGGTAAAAAGAAGGAAAAATGTGTGAGATTTTTTCCTTTAAGTTTCTTCTTTATCAACCAAAAAAGCATAAAAAATATAGATTTTATTGATCGAGTTAGATAGATAAGTTTAGATCAAAAGGAAAAGGAAGTAGTTCTTTTTAATCTTTGCTACAAATAGGAAATATTTATCAAACTGGTACAATACCAATTACTAAAAATAATACTATATTTCAGCATTTAACCCAGACTTCAACGATTAATTAATCAGTAGGATTCAATAATATTTTTGACAATTATCAGTCATATATAATCAGGGTAATTAGTTATCGTATTGCGGAGGATTCAGGAGTCGTAGGGGCGTTTTCCTGACGGAATGCTCCGCAAACATGTCGCTCCGCGAAACGGCCGTTAGCTTCGCATAACTATCGTTA
>NZ_LGSU01001070.1 GCF_002260545.1 Hydrocoleum sp. CS-953
TGTTTCACTGTCATCTTCTGCTACTGGTGGGTCATTTACTGGGTCAACTGTTACAGTAACGGTGGCTGTATCTGTCTCACCATCACTGTCAGTAATGGTGTAATTAATAGTAGCAGGACCACTGTAGTTCTCATCAGGGGTGAAGTCGATAGTATCATCAGTGGGGTCATTTGGTGTACCACCATCGTTTACAGTTGCTGTACCGTTGGTAACATCACCTACTGTGATTGTTCCCTCATTTGGACCATCACCACCGAAGTCATCATTCCCTAATACGGCAATGTTTGTCGGTGTATCTTCATCTACAGTAGCTGTGTCATCCATCGCATCTGGTATATCATTACGATCCACTTCAATCGCTAGTGACTCCAGTCCATCACCTGTTTGTCCAGCATTACCCAAGTCAGTTCCACTGACATTTGCGGTAACCTCTGTAGTCGCGTCACCTGTGTCTGGATCGAGGGTGAAGAGGGTTCCCGTTTTATTATCGATCGCCCATAAAACACCATTACTATCAGAAGTCAAACCCTCGACTTGAGTAGAATTTTTGATGTCACTACCACTAACTTCTACAGAACTAATGATGCTACCATCTGTGACATCTATTTCATACAAAAGAGTATTATTTCCCTCTTTACCCAAGGCATAGAGCTTTTCANTGTGTCTGGATCGAGGGTGAAGAGGGTTCCCGTTTTATTATCGATCGCCCATAAAACACCATTACTATCAGAAGTCAAACCCTCGACTTGAGTAGAATTTTTGATGTCACTACCACTAACTTCTACAGAACTAATGATGCTACCATCTGTGACATCTATTTCATACAAAAGAGTATTATTTCCCTCTTTACCCAAGGCATAGAGCTTTTCATTTTGTCCATCATTAGCTACTTGGAATGTAATACTGCCTAAATCTGCTGTATTGTCACCCAGAAAAGTCTTATTACCAGTGTCTAAGTCTACAGTATATAGACCACTATTACCTCCTCCATTGGGAGAGTCGGCGGTCATATACAAAGTTCCGTTACTATCAAAGGTCAATCCAGCTAAGTTAAGAATATTGGTAGTAACATCGCCCCCAATATAGGTAACTTTCTCAATACTGTTACGATCAGCAGACAGTTCGATTTTGATTAAACCATCTGTATCATTGCCAGGACTTTTCACTACAGCGTAAAAAGCATCCTCAACCGGATTGTACTCAAATCCTTCTATGTCAAGATTTTTTCCCTTATTACCATTCAGATTTAAAGGATCTCCATTAACATCTGTAGTTAAATCCGGGTCGCCCAAATCAATTGTGCCAAGAGTAGTAGATGAACCGTTTGTTAAATTGATTCTCCAGAGTTGACTCTCATGGCCTCCTTGTTTTGGACTTTTGCCACCAATTGAATATGCAAACATATTTTCTTTTTTCGATTATACTGTGTTCAAAAAATTAACAACTCAATTGCCCAGTTCTTCAAATACCCCTGACGTTGCGATACTAGCAATAGCGGGGAATTCTTCACCCAGAGAAACTCTAACAGCAGTTTTAACATAGGTGATGTCCGCCCCCTGTCTTGAAACCCAGATTATGAGGTTATTGGATCTATTATGACCATCTTGTATAAGAGTCATTATAGAGTCAAAAAAATAATTATATATGAAGTTTTGATGAAGATTTCTCGGTTTTGATGAAGATTTGATGAAGTCAGCTAATTTGATCGTGGCCAATTTTTTCCAGATGGTCAGCAAGATTTATGAGAGTTTTTACCTAGTTGAAAATTTACGTTATAACGCAATATATATAATAATATGGTCGGGACTTACGCAAAAACACCATCTCTCTCTTGGTGCGCGTTCCCTCTCTTGGTCAGCATTCCCTCTCTTGCTGCGCGTTCCCTTGCGACTTGCCTCTTTCAGAGGAGCTTCGCTAAGGTCGTCGCGGGGTCGCACCGCTTGCGTCTGACGCCGACGCGGGGTCGCACCGCTATCTGGTAGGGGCGAATGGCATTCGCCCTCTACAGATAGTGTATGCTCTAGGAGTTTGCGTAAGTCCTGATGGTGAAATTTGTCAAACCTAGAGAAGCTACTGAAATATTAGGAGTGGATGTTCGCACTTTGGTTAGATGGGAGTAATTACTCAACCAAAAGAAAACAGGACTTCGATAAATCATACCGAGAATTTTTAGATGATTGCCCAAGAAAAAAAACAACCCAAAATTAATCATATTCTTACCTTAACTATTTTATGGTTATTTGTGACGGTGAGCGATCGCCTCTGGTTTGCTTTTGATAAGTCTGTTCCTGCTTGGGATCAGGCAGACTATCTGACTGGTTCCCTAACTTACTGGCGTGCTTTGCAAAATGTACAATTGTTTTCTGGGGAATGGTGGAAACATTTTTGGGAGCTTTCGCCGAAGGTACCGCCGTTAACTTATATTCTTACTGTTCCGTTTCAAAATATTTTTGGTAGAGGTGCTGACGAAGCAACTTTAGTACATCTATTTTTTAGTGGTATTTTACTTACTTCAGTTTACAGTTTAGGCAGCAAATTATTTAATCAAAAAGTTGGTTTTTGGGCAGCAGTTTTATGTATATTATTTCCGGGATTATATAGATATCGTTTACAATTTTTACTCGACTATCCCCTCACGGCAATGGTAACTTTAAATTTCTGTTGTTTGACATTTTGGTATGGGAAGAAGGAAGAAGGAAGAAGGAAGAAGGAAGAAGGAAGAAAGAAAGTTTTATTGTTTTTAGATAGGGAAGAGGGAACAGGGAAGAGGGAACAGGGAGGAAAGAAAGTTCTATTGTTTTTGGAAAATTTTATAGGATTAGTATCTGCTAAAATAGATAAATTATTTCCAGATAAATCTCTCAAAGATTGGCTTTGGGTAACTGCTTTTGGTTTAACTTTTGGTCTAGCAATTTTAGTTAAGCAAACTACAATATTTTTTCTGTTTACGCCGTTGCTTTGGATAGGAGTAAATATTCTCAAAAAACGGCAATGGTACAAACTAATTCAACTAATTTATTCTCTGTGCTTATCCATTGCAATTGTTTACCCTTGGGCAAGAACAAATTGGCTATTAATGTTAACTGCTGGTAAACGAGCAACAGTAGATTCTGCTATTGCTGAAGGCGACCCTAATCTCTTAAGTTTAGATGCTTGGATTTATTATGGAAAATTACTCCCTTATCATATTTCTCTACCTCTATTAATTATTCCCATTGGTGGATTGATTTTTTACTTTAGCCGACTGAACAAAAAACAACAAAATTTTTCAAGTCAGCTTCATTCTTTTCAATGGATAGCCATATTTTTAATCGGCGGATATCTAATTTGTTCTCTCAATATCAACAAAGATTTTCGTTACACTTTGCCATTATTGCCAGTTTTATCAATTTTATTAGCATTTGGTTTAATGCAGTTCCCCAGAAAAGTAGGAAAACAAATTCGCTACTTTACTGTTGGTTTAGCAATCCTTTTAATGTTATTAAATCTCTGGCCTGTAGGTGGAATTTTCCTCAGACAAATTACTGCTTGGTTAAGTCCTGGTGCTACTTATTATGCTTATTTAGGTAAAGATTTTCCGCATAGAAAAGTAATTGCTGAAATTGTCAAAACTGACCCCTATTTACAATCAACTTTAGGCGTTTTACCTTCCACTCCAGAAATTAATCAACATAACTTAAATTATTACGGCGCTCTACAAAATTTACAGGTCTATGGTCGCCAAGTCGGAACTAACTTTAAACAAGTAGAACAAGATGCGCGATCGCTTTCTTGGTTTGTCACAAAAACTGATGAACAAGGTTCTGTTAAAAGAATTAAAAAAGCTCAAGCTGCTATTGTTAATCTTATCGAACAACACCCTAATTTTCAACTACAAAAAAGTTGGCAATTGCCAGATAATAGCAACTTAAATCTCTATCATAATCAGTTTTTACCAGTAGAGGTTCATCCCCTGATTAAACCACAGGAAAAAGTTAAATTAGACTATGTGATTTTATCGCCAAAAATCCGACCGGGAACCCCAATACCTATTACCTATAAATGGTCTGGTTCGTGGCAAGAATTACAGACAGGTTTAGTCTTATTAACTTATCGCCGAGAAAATATTAATCAACCACAAACCGAACTCAGAAACCCGGTTTTTCCAAAAAACCAAGTTTCTTTGGCAGGACTTACGCAGAAACCGGGTTTATCAGGGAAATTTCCTGGTTTGAACAACAATAACCAGGGCAATAAACCCGGTTTCTTGGTTGAAAAACCTATCACCCAATTCATTCACGATCGCGCTATAGGTATGGGAAGTTTGCACCCTGGTATGTTTCAAGCGAATAAGTCTGAGGTTGGGTTTGAAGTTATTGAACGAATAGGAATGTTACCCCCAGCTAATATCGTACCGGGAACTTATCTATTAGAGGCGACTTATCTTAACCGAGAAACTGGAGAAAGTTATCCTATTGCTGTACAACCTCCGGTGCGGGTAGAAGTTGACCCCCAAGCACCAATATTACCAGCACCAGAATTAGATTTAGTCACCCAGTTGCGGATGTGGGGTCAAAAATTACCTCTGGGAATAAAGGGTTTGGAAACTGTATTTGCGGAGGTGGCGCGAGTTAACCAATACGATCCAGTTCAAGATTATACTGAGCAAGCAGAACAAACTTTAACTTATCGTTTGCAACAGGAACCAGATAATTTAGAGTTGCTCTATAGTTTGGCTTTGGCCCAAGTTTTACAAAAAGATGCAGAGGGAGCGATCGCTACTTTGACTAGGATAACTGAGTTAGATTCTCAAAACCCCTTTGCTTATGCTTATTTGGCTTTTGTCTATTTATATGAGCTTAATCCTGGGGCGGCGGAAATAGCTTTAAAGTCTGCTTTGGAAATTGACCCCGATCAACCAGAGATTAGGTCATTAAATGGTATTGCTGCTTTAATGCAAGGAAATTTAGTCCAAGCATGGCGAGAGTTGATAAGTCAAAAGTCAGAAGTCAAAAGTCAGAAGTAATNAAATAGCTTTAAAGTCTGCTTTGGAAATTGACCCCGATCAACCAGAGATTAGGTCATTAAATGGTATTGCTGCTTTAATGCAAGGAAATTTAGTCCAAGCATGGCGAGAGTTGATAAGTCAAAAGTCAGAAGTCAAAAGTCAGAAGTAATTTTATCAGAGCGTAGGTTGGGTTGTTTCGCTAACGCGACATGAAACGCACTAGCGTTGCGTAGCAAGGAACCTCCTCAACCCAACCCAAGAATAATCAGGACTTTAGAAGTCAGAAGTCAGAAGTCAAAAGTCAGAAGTAATTTTATCAGAGCGTAGGTTGGGTTTCGGAGTTCCTCAACCCAACCCAAGAACAATAAAGTTTTGTTGGGTTTCACTTCGTTCTACCCAACCTACATTTTGAGGCGTGTCAGTCCAGTAGGGTGTGTTAGAAAGCTAAAATTTAGACTGTGAAAGGGATTTAACAATCTATCATAATGCACCATTGAATATGTGTCAGTCCACTACTGACTTGATTTTAAAACTTTTAATTATATCATAATTTGAAATTTATGTCGATTCCTAACAGGTGTGGATTTCTATGGCTTTTTATTCAGCTTACCGAATATCATTAACTTGACAGTTAAAGCAATAAATTGTTACATTTATTTACAGTAAGGTTAAAAAATGTCAAGGAAAAACAAATTATGGTTATCTTAATCTCATTATTCGTAATCGCTTGGGTAGCTGCTGCAGTAATCGGAAGTCAAGCTTACTTCTTAGGTGAGCAAACAAAGCCTATCCATGAGCGCAACTGGAATTCTAAGTCTTTTGAAAACTTATCTGAATCTTTGACTGGGAATAGATTGGACTACAACAAGAGAGTTCCGTCGTATAGTATGGATGCCTATGCTAGTCAGTCTATTAATGGTTGAAATGCTTAAGTAATAGTCAAAGGTAGTGTCTCGTCATTGTAACAGAAATGTAGTAGACGGAAGCAATCTAATTAGTTTCAAGCTACTACAAAAAAATCAACACCCGATGATAATTCACAGTTAAATTTTTTTCTTCCTCTTGTTTCTGAAAGCTTGAATTATTTGATTTTCTCCCTAGCAGATATATTCTGTTAGGGCAATTTTTTTTGATGGTAATTTGGCTAAGTTCAACAATTAATAATTACCTCTTCTGATAACATATAGGATTGGCTGAAAAGAATTTTTTTTCTTCTCTTGGTTGATTGGATATGGCGTTTAGCGTTCCGCACAACTTTCCGTTCCGGAATGCTCCGCAAACGTTAACGCTACGGGACATGAAAAGTGAAGCTCTTCTGCAAGAGGCAACTCCTCTGCACTCTTCGGGAGACCTCGCATCCTAAGGTTATGCTCCGAAACGACCGCTTTTTCTCCATGAATGGAGAGGCTTTATACCTGAATTTTTCGGTAATATAGTGCTACGCATTAAGGCTCTTGACATTTCTAAATCCTAAAACCCTTTATTAGTCTACTATTCCCTATTCCCTATTCCCTATT
>NZ_LGSU01001071.1 GCF_002260545.1 Hydrocoleum sp. CS-953
TTATCAATTATCCATTATCAATTATCCATTATCAATTATCAATTATCCATTATCAATTATCCATTATCAATTATCCATTATCCATTGGTAAAAATAGCCTTGGCAAAAAAAAAGGTAATAGGCAAAAGTAGTAATATCAAGTCTCATTAATTTAGACGTAATCAAAATCCTCTTCTCTTGCTGACTCATAAACTCATAACTTCCGCAAAGGTACTATATATAGAGTTAAAAAACTATAACGTTATAGTTTTGAACGCTATATATCTTGTCTTTTGGTAAATCCTAACACTCTTAAAATTTATCTCTCTTCCCCACTTCCTAGCAAATATTCTTTTTGGATATTTCAAGATACATAATAAATCTAAAAAGCTCTAGGGGTTTGGTTTCCAAATCCCATTTTCACCTTGGTTTGGAGACCAAACCCCTACAATCAGATATTACAACTCAAATAGGATTGCTAGATTGATAGCTAAACTAAATTAAATTTATCAGGACTTACGCAAAGGTACTATATATAGAGTTTTAAAACTATAACGTTATAGTTTTTAACGCTATATGTATCGTCTAGTGCGTAAGTCCTATTTATATAACTCCATCACATCTTGAATAGCCATTCGAGAACTAGCTCCTAAGTTCAAAGATGAAATATGGCCTCGACTTAGATGGTCAGCCGCAGCACAACCAATCATGGCCGCATTATCCGTACAGAATTTTAGTGGCGGAAATAATACCTGCAAATTATGACTCGCTGCTGCTCTACTTAAGTGCCATCGCAAACCACTATTAGCTGCTACACCCCCACCAATAGCAATTGTATTTAAGCCATAGTCTGACGCACAGGCGATCGCTCTTTTTGTTAACCCTTTCGCTACAGTTTCCTGGAAGCTGGCTGCAATGTCCCTAGTTACTGAAGAATCAGATAATAACTCACTACCCTCTTGTTCTAATTTCTGGACTAATCGCAATACTGCAGTTTTTAGTCCACTGAAACTAAAATCATAAGGATGATAACCTCCTCCTGGCAAAGAAATTTTCCCTTCAGGAAGAGCAAAGGCTAATTTATTTCCTTCTGCTGCTAATTTATCAATTATTGGGCCACCTGGATAGCCAAGCTTTAATAATCTAGCTACTTTGTCAAAAGCTTCTCCTGCTGCATCATCTCTTGTTTGCCCTAAAGTTTCATATTCCCCACAGTCTTTGACATAAATCAAACTGGTATGACCTCCAGAAACCAACAAACACAGAAAAGGTGGTTTTAACTCTGGTTGACTCAGATAAGTTGCATAAATATGACCTTCTAAATGATGGACTCCCACAAATGGCTTGTTATGGACAATAGCCAGAGTTTTTGCTGCCGTTAGACCCACAAACAGAGCGCCAACTAAACCAGGGGCACAAGTAGCTCCAATACCATCAATATCTGGCCAATCTAAATCTGCCTCTATCAAAGCTTGAGCGATCGCCTGATTAATTATTTCTAAATGTTGCCGTGAGGCTACTTCTGGAACTACACCTCCATAAAAACTATGAATATTAATTTGTGACTTTACAATATTACTTAAAACTTGATTATTCTTAACAATTGCCACAGATGTTTCATCACAACTTGTTTCTATAGCTAAAACCCTTGTCATTGCTTGATAAATTGATATTAATATAGTCAAAATATTAGCACTAAATAAATTTATTGTTGGGGCTTGTAACTGTTACCTATAATCTGGTACTATCCACAAAAATCAACAATTATCTATTTTATGTTACTAGGGTTTAAGACTGAAATATACCCAAATAACCAGCAAAA
Source organism: Hydrocoleum sp. CS-953 (assembly GCF_002260545.1). Taxonomy (GTDB): domain Bacteria; phylum Cyanobacteriota; class Cyanobacteriia; order Cyanobacteriales; family Microcoleaceae; genus Trichodesmium. The sequence continues at coordinate 1,802 of NZ_LGSU01001071.1, forward strand.
AAGATTTGACTGAGAAATCAGTAGATGTTGTTGGTGTTGATTTATGTGTAAAATCTCTAGCTACCTTATCTACTGGTTAAGTATTTGAAGGCAGCTCAGTCTTGCCAGACCTTTGAAGCTAAACTATCTCGGTTGCAATGCTGACAATAGCAAAGATGAATTGATGCCGGATTTAATGGCAATAATTACATCATTAATTAGAGATTGAATGTATCAGGAAATATAAAAAGGAGATAGGGAACACTTAACACAGAAGGTGGGAACAGGTAATAAGAAATTAAGAAAACTATTTGTCACTTAAAAATCTAGGAATAGTATGTACCTTTCCACCTCTGGATATTTACCAGATTTTAACCTTTTGAAGTCTTACCTATTTTAGACTTCAGTCACTCTAAGCTATCTTAATACTTGTTTTACAAACAGTCTCTTATTCCCAACTTTATGAATTAAGAANCTAGGAATAGTATGTACCTTTCCACCTCTGGATATTTACCAGATTTTAACCTTTTGAAGTCTTACCTATTTTAGACTTCAGTCACTCTAAGCTATCTTAATACTTGTTTTACAAACAGTCTCTTATTCCCAACTTTATGAATTAAGAAAAAACCGAAAAAATAATTGAAGAGTAAACCAATGAGATTAGTTGAGAAACATATAATTAAAGAAAGTCATCAACATTGGAAAGAGATAGATAAATTGTGTTTTCTTTCAAAAAATCTCTATAACTATGCTAATTATTTGGTGCGTCAATCTTGGATTTTTAACCAAACTTATTTAAACTGTAATCAGATATATAATCAAGTCAAAAATAGTCCAGATTATCGAGCCTTGCCAAGTAAAGTAAGTCAACAAATACTAAGAATATTAGACAAAAATTGGCAGAGTTTTTTCGCAGCCAGTCAAGCCCATAAAGAAAACCCGAATAAATTTATAGGGCGACCAAAGCTCCCTAAATATAAAGATAAAATCAAAGGGAGAAATTTATTGGTTTATACCATTCAAGCAATTAGTAAGCTGAGTCTAACTCAAGGGAAAATAAAACTCTCAAAAACTGAGATAGAATTCCCGACTCAGGCAGAAAATATTGCTTGTGTAAGAGTAATTCCAAAACTAAAACAGTATGTAATAGAGGTGGTGTATGAAAGACCAAGTAAATCCAAGATAAACAATCCTAAAGCAGTGGCAGCAATCGATATAGGAGTAGATAATTTAGCAGCGTTAACATCAAACCAAAAAGGATTTACACCCATACTGGTTAACGGACGGGTGCTAAAAAGTATCAATCAATTCTATAACAAAACCAGGGCAAAATTACAGAGTAAACTGCAAGAGGAATTGAGTACATCAAATCAGATTCAAAGATTAACAGCTAAACGAAATAATCAAGTAGAAAATTATCTTCATGTCTGTAGCAGATGGATAATAAACCATTTACAAACATGGGGAATCGGGCAATTAATTATTGGCAAAAATCCCTTATGGAAACAATGGGTAAATAATACAAAAACAAATAATCAATCATTTGTAAATATACCTCATGCTCGTTTTGTCGAAATGTTAAAATACAAAGGAGAAATGGCGGGAATCAAAGTGATTGTAAGTGAGGAAAGTTATACATCCCGTGCAAGTTTTTTGTCATTAGATTATATCCCTAGATATGGAGAAGAAAACGGGGAAAAATATGAGTTTAGTGGTTATCGAGAATCAAGAGGAATGTACAAGCAAAAAGACTCAAAAATCAGGATAAATGCAGATGTAAATGGGTCTTATAACATAATGAGAAAAGTAATCCCAACAATCTTTGATGAAGGGATAGAGGGCGTTGTAGTTCGTCCAGTTAGGATAACTCCTAATCAAGCTAAAAATTAGTTGATGTTATATTTGACTATATTTTTAGTAACTATTGTAGAATCAGACAAATAAGAAATACTTGCGGTGGCGCACATCGTGGTAAAAATGTCTGTGGAGAAGATGCAGAAGGCATTACATAAATATTGGCCTACCTAGCATTTATCCAAACAAAAAATCTTGATTGTAAACTCAAGAAGACCACTTCAAAACAATCGCTTTTGGAGTTGGGAAAATCTTAATTAGAAAATCCCTACTTTCAGCTTAATTTAGCAACAGAAGTATGGATAATTGTCAACACTTTGTAATAAAAGGAAACAATTCCATGAGACGATTGTTGGCTTTAGTTTTAGCCATTAGTCTTTGGGTAACTTGTGTACCTACAGCATCAGCATATAACTTAGTACCTTGTTCAGAATCACCTGCTTTTCAAGCACTAGCTGAAAATGCTCGTCCTACTACCGACGATCCCGAATCTGGTACAAAACGATTTGAACGTTATTCCCAACAACTTTGTGGAGAAGACGGTTTACCTCATTTAATAGTAGATGGAAGTTGGAGTCATGCTGGAGACTTCACCATTCCTGGCATTTTATTCTTGTATATTACAGGTTGGATTGGTTGGGTAGGTCGTTCCTATCTTCAAGCAATTAAATCTGAGAAAAATACAGAAGAAAAAGAGATTATTATTGACGTACCTTTAGCAATCCAAAAAATGCTAGGTGGCTTTTTATGGCCTCTGGCGGCATTTGGGGAATATACCTCTGGCAAAATGTTTGCTAAAGATGACGAAATTACTGTTTCCCCTCGCTAGAAAAGTGAGCAAAGAAGCAGTTAAAATTAGGTAATTTTAGTCAGTATAAAAATACTAATTAATAGTTACCAACCTTATCTAAAACAATGTTTTAAAAGAGGCGATCGGCAATCAATAATCAGTAATCAGCAAGATCATTTTTTTAAATGTGCAAAAAGGGGATTTAAACCTCTCATAAACAATAGTTTTTGGGAATTTTACCTAATAAAAGCTGATAGGTGTTTGCCGAGCATTCCATCAGGAAATGCTAAAAGCTGATAGCTAATTAACATTGGCTGAACAATATCTGATTTAAAAATCAGTTTCAGGAGAAATATTCATGCAAGACTTACTTAAATATCTGTCCACAGCCCCTGTTTTGGCTGCAATTTGGATGACTGTCACAGCCGGAGTTTTAATCGAATTTAATCGCTTTTTCCCAGACCTGCTTTTCCATCCAATGTAAACGCAAAAAAGTTAACATTTTGAGTTAAGTAAAAATTTGTTTGTCTGAATTATCTACAGTATCGAAAGATTCAGATTGAGTGTAATAATCTGACAAAAGATTCAGCTCAAATTTAGCCTAAATTGCAAGTTTAAAAATGGTGGTGAATACAGAAATCAATATTCTCAACTGTATTTAGTTGAAAATTTGATTTCTGACACCATCCTTAATGGATAATAGATAATGAAAAATATATCTAATTATCAATTATCAATTACTTCTGGTTAAAACATGGATAAATCCAAACTACAGCGGATTCCGTCTGATTGAGGTCTGCCTCTAACAGGCAAGATGCTTGTGCTACAAAGGTTTTATATTTAATATTTGTACCTCACGCTTCTTGGGAAATGCTATATCTCTGAATTATCAATTATTAATTATTAATCATTAATTACCTATGGTTAAAACTGAGAGGATAGAATCAAGTACGGAAATCTTATTTGTGTTTTCTCCTGAAAAGGAGAGGCTTTAAACCTCTGAGGATTAATTATTAATTATCAATTATCAATTATCAATATGAAATCCTATATCGCTGCCGCAATATCAATGACAAGCGTACCTGACTTGTCAAAAAATTTAGCACAAGCAGAAGAATTAATAGACTTAGCTATCCGTCAAGGTGCAGAATTAGTTACCTTGCCCGAAAATTTTCCCTTCTTAGGTGAAGAAGAAGAGAAAATATCTCAAGCAGAAGCGATCGCCACAGCAAGTGAAAAATTTCTCAAAACAATTGCTCAAAAATACCAAATTACAATTTTAGGAGGTGGGTATCCAGTACCGACAACAGATGGCAAAGTCTACAATGTTGCATCTTTAATTGAACCTAATGGAATAGAAGTAGCAAGGTACGAAAAAGCACATTTATTTGACGTTAACTTACCCGACGGTAATACCTATCGAGAATCAAAGACAGTCAAGGCAGGTACTCAACTACCATCAGTTTATCCATCCAAAGATTATGGTAATTTAGGTATATCAGTATGCTATGATGTAAGATTTCCCGAACTATACCGACATCTATCCAGTGCAGGAGCTGAAGTTTTATTTATACCAGCAGCTTTCACCGCATATACAGGAAAAGACCACTGGCAAGTATTACTCCAAGCGCGGGCCATAGAAAATACCTGTTATATTATCGCCCCAGCTCAAACAGGTAATCACTACGGCAGAAGACAAACTCATGGCCATGCAANATTTATACCAGCAGCTTTCACCGCATATACAGGAAAAGACCACTGGCAAGTATTACTCCAAGCGCGGGCCATAGAAAATACCTGTTATATTATCGCCCCAGCTCAAACAGGTAATCACTACGGCAGAAGACAAACTCATGGCCATGCAATGATAGTTGACCCTTGGGGTGTAATTTTGGCAGATACTGGGGACAAACCAGGGGTGGCGATCGCAGAAATTGACCCTACTCGCCTAGAACAAGTTCGTAGACAAATGCCATCTCTTCAGCATAGAGTGTTTTAATTGTAAAAATAAATTTCTATAGAAGGCATTTGGTATCTCCAGAAAATAGGTTGGAGGGAGAAGTAATTGATAAAAAATGGGTAATAAT
>NZ_LGSU01001072.1 GCF_002260545.1 Hydrocoleum sp. CS-953
AATATGATAACTATTGCCTTTATATTAATAATTGTTTCAATTATAAGACAAATATTAAACTTTCTCCAAAGTATTTGACAAAGATTAATTTAGCTAGAATAATGAGCAACGAAAGAACTTAAAGAAAAGATTTTCAGTAAATTAAAATTTGCTCTTTCTGATTCTTTGTAAAAAAATATTAACAAAGTAGATTTTGCCTCATGGGAAAAGCCATGAAAGCAGCGATTGCTAGCGTACTTTCCCTGTTATTGATGCTATCGGGAATGTTGCCTTGGCTCCCAACAGCCCCAGCATTTGCCTACGAAGGAATCACCACCCTACCGGAAATCCAACGACCCAATATCCTTGTCATCATGGGTGATGATATCGGTTGGTTTAACATTAGTGCCTATAACAATGGGATTATGGGTTACCGAACCCCCAATCTCGATAGGCTTGCCAAACAAGGAATCTTGTTCACTGATTTCTACGGTGAAAATAGTTGTACTGCCGGTCGTGCAGCCTTTATAACTGGTCAAGCTTCCATCCGTACTGGAANCCAACGACCCAATATCCTTGTCATCATGGGTGATGATATCGGTTGGTTTAACATTAGTGCCTATAACAATGGGATTATGGGTTACCGAACCCCCAATCTCGATAGGCTTGCCAAACAAGGAATCTTGTTCACTGATTTCTACGGTGAAAATAGTTGTACTGCCGGTCGTGCAGCCTTTATAACTGGTCAAGCTTCCATCCGTACTGGAATGACCAAGGTAGGACTCCCTGGTGTAGATGTGGGTTTAAAGAAAGAAGACCCAACCCTAGCAGAGTTACTGAAACCCCTAGGTTATCGTACTGGTCAATTTGGGAAAAACCATCTAGGTGATTTAGACCAATATTTACCTACCGCCCACGGGTTTGACGAATTTTACGGCAACCTCTACCATCTGAATGCTGAAGAGGAACCCGAAAACGAAGACTATCTACCTGAAGGCGAATCTATAGTATTCGATCAGTTCCGACCCCGAGGAGTAATTCACAGCTATGCTGGCCGTGATTCTCATGAATGTGAAATAGGTACAGCATGGGAAGAAGGACCAGAAATTATCGATGTGACCAAGACCGATCCCATTCGTGAAAAATATGCTAGTGGGGATCAAAGGGTCTGTGATACTGGACCTCTCACTACAAAGCGGATGGAAACCATCGATGAAGAAGTATTAGATCACACAAAAGAGTTCATTGTAGATGCGAAAGAAGCAAACGAGCCATTTTTTGTTTGGTTTAATACCACTCGGATGCACGTCTATACTCACCTGAAAGAAGAATCTCAGGGAGTCACTGGGCAAGGAATTGAAGCAGATGGAATGGTAGAACATGATAAACAAGTGGGTCAACTTCTCCGGTTTATTAAACGGCAAGGTTTAGATAAAGACACTATTATCGTCTACACAACTGACAACGGTGCAGAAGTATTTACTTGGCCAGATGGTGGAACAACGCCTTTCCATAGTGAAAAGAACACCAATTGGGAAGGAGGTTTCCGTGTCCCTGCTATGATTCGTTGGAAAGGCCACTTGCCCGCAGGTGTGGTCTCAAATGACATTATGTCTCACCTTGACTGGGTACCAACTCTCTTAGCTGCGGCTGGTGTTGAGAATATCGACAGACAACTTCTAGCAGATGACGATAAACGGAAGATAGATGCAGAATATTCCGAATATGAACAATATGACGTTCATTTAGATGGATATAACTTCTTACCTTACTTAGAATCTCTCGGCAATCGACTAAATAACCGAAAACGCCAGAAAAATTGTCCTTCTACCCCTGGTGTGTTGGGTGTATTGGGTCGCCTTCCCGACTATTGTCCACCTCGTCATCAGTATATCTATTTCACTGATGATGGTTATCCATCAGCAGTCCGGTATAACGACTGGAAAGCGATATTTACTGAACAGCGTGCAGAAGGCTTTGATGTTTGGTCAGAACCTTATGTTAATTTGAGAGTTCCTATCTTGTTGAACTTACGTCGCGATCCCTTTGAGAAAGCACCCCACGAGTCAGAGTATAATGCTGACTGGAGGTTCCGCCGACTTTTCTTACTTGGTCCTATTACCACATCTGTTGGAGCGTTTCTCAATACCTTTGTTGACTATCCCCCTCGTCAAAGACCTGCTTCTTTTACTATTAATCAGATAGTAGATGGGGTAGTACAACAAATTCAAATAGACAGGCTAAAAGAGGAGTTTCCGTTTATTACAGGCTTAAGAAAGATACTCCAGACGATTGTTGACAACAGTCTGGATTAAATCAAAAATTAGGCTACAGGTAGTATCTATTGCTGCTCAGTTTTGGCGAAAAATACTGCTTGTAACATGAGTCTAATATCATGTCCGGTTAAACACTTGTAATTAAATGTAGGTTGGGTAGAACGAAGTGAAACCCAACAAAAGGCTGATTGTCTTGGGTTGATCCTAACGGATAAGCTCCGCTAACGTTCCTCAACCCAACCTACAACTAGCGATTTTATTATAAGTAATCATCCGGACTTGATATAAATTTAAATCCATGAGTCTGTTGGTGATTAATATTTACTCAGATATTAATTACCTGATTACACTACGGTGTACACAAAAGTAGAATTTAGGAGGATATTTTTAAGACTATTGTTGAAGATAGATCCTCCTATTTCTCTTGACAACAATTTGACCTACTTTCAAGATGTGTAAATCAACCATGAACTTTCTCAACATCAACAGAAAAACTATCACATTTTTTCTTTCAGTTTTGCTCTCAATCTTTTGTATCGGCGGTACTTTAGGTTGTCTTCCTGCCTATGCAGCATTAGAGTCATGGAATGAAACTCCTCAAAAACAAGCAATCATCGACTTTGTGAATCAAGTTGTTACTGACGATGTTCCAGTAAAAGNATCCTCCTATTTCTCTTGACAACAATTTGACCTACTTTCAAGATGTGTAAATCAACCATGAACTTTCTCAACATCAACAGAAAAACTATCACATTTTTTCTTTCAGTTTTGCTCTCAATCTTTTGTATCGGCGGTACTTTAGGTTGTCTTCCTGCCTATGCAGCATTAGAGTCATGGAATGAAACTCCTCAAAAACAAGCAATCATCGACTTTGTGAATCAAGTTGTTACTGACGATGTTCCAGTAAAAGATCGCATTGCTGTTTTTGATAATGACGGAACCTTGTGGGCTGAAAGACCGCATTATTTCCAAGAAGACTTTATTAAAACTAGATTGGATAAATTGCCTGAACCCAGAGTCAGTAGACTGATTCAAAAGACTCAAAAGAGAATTGATAAAACTGGAGGACATCCTATTTCAGAGGAAGGCAAAACTTTTTTAAGTGAAATTCCAGTTGTTAGTGGACTCACAACAGGTGAATATAACTCCTTAGCTCACGATTTTCTCGTTACAACAAAACATAATGAATTGACTTCTGACAATGATGAAGGTTATGAACGGTTTGATACTGAATATATCNTTCAAAAGACTCAAAAGAGAATTGATAAAACTGGAGGACATCCTATTTCAGAGGAAGGCAAAACTTTTTTAAGTGAAATTCCAGTTGTTAGTGGACTCACAACAGGTGAATATAACTCCTTAGCTCACGATTTTCTCGTTACAACAAAACATAATGAATTGACTTCTGACAATGATGAAGGTTATGAACGGTTTGATACTGAATATATCAACCTGACTTACAAACCTGTGATTGAATTGGTTAACTACCTCAAAGCAAATGATTTCAAAGTCTATATTTGTTCTGGAGGTGGCATTTATTTTGTGCGTTCCTTTTCTGATGAAGCTTATGGTATTCCCACTGAAGAAGTGATCGGTTCAGCTATTAAGACAAAATATGATGAGTCTAATACAACCGATGGACTTGGAGGCAGTTTAGTCCGTAGATCGTGGCTAGCTCACTATGACGATCAACAGGGTAAACCAGTAGGAATTGAACTGTTTATTGGCAAACGACCTCTCATCGCCGTTGGGAATTCTAGTGGTGATTTTGAAATGTTTAAATATACAGATTCTGGGGTGGGAAATTCCTTAATCGTCCTGATTAATCATGATGATTGTGTTCGGGAATATAAATACAATGATGTACCTGGAAGGACACATCTAGATGATGATGGTGAAGAAGTAGCTGATAATGAATCTCTCGACTACGCCCAAACTCATGAAAATTGGATCGTGGCTAGTATGAAAGACGATTTCAATACTATTTTTGATCCAATTCCATCAAGATCACCTCAAATGTGTCCTAAACTTTAGTTAGTGGTCAGTCGGGTGAGCTTTGCTCACCTGATAACAACAGGACTTATACAGAATCCGGTTGAATAATCGTCATTGCGACGATAGGAAGCAATCTCAGGGATGCACGGAGATTGCTTCCTTCCACTCCGTTCCAGTCGCAATGACTTGGATATAGTAATTATCCGGATTTTATATTAGGCAAACAAACCAAGAAACCGGGTTTATTGCTTGATTATTGTCTCTCAAACCACCAAGCTTCCTTGATAAACCCGGTTTCTGCGTAAGTCCTAAACAAATTAAATTAAGACCTTGTATTATCCAAGTCTCAATCATTTTATGAAAACTTTTTACTTAAAATCAATTATTATCTTTTTCCTCACAATATCCCTAATTTTCCCTTTCTCCACACCAGCACAAGCATCCTCTACAGATAATAGTTGTCCTGAAGGAATGATATTTATTCCCGGAGGAACTTTTACAATGGGTTCAGATACTCATTATCCCTCAGAAATTTCTGCAAGTGATGTCAGTGTAGATAGTTTTTGCATCGATCGCCACGAAATCACAAATGCAGAATTCCGCGAATTTGTCAAGGCAACAGGCTATAAAACCATTGCCGAACGCCCCCTACCGAAATCACAATTTCCCGATCTAACTGACGAACAACTGCAACCTGGTTCCCTCGTCTTTGAACCCCCCTCAGAAGGGATACAACAAGTTGCTTACTTAAGTTGGTGGCATTGGACAGTTGGTGCTAACTGGCAACATCCCTACGGTCCGAAGAGCAACATCAAAGGGAAAGATAATTATCCTGTGGTTCATATTGCCTATGAGGATGCAGTTGCTTATGCTAATTGGGCAGGAAAATCTCTCCCTACAGAAGCTCAATGGGAATATGCAGCGCGGGGAGGTCTTCAAGAGCAAGAATTCACTTGGGGGAATCAATATTCTGCCAAGAAAGCCAACACCTGGCAAGGGATGTTTCCATTTTTCAATACCAAAGAGGATAACTATTTAGGAACTGCACCTGTAGAATCTTTTCCCGCCAACGGTTACAAACTTTATGACATGACCGGAAACGTTTGGGAACTCACGTCAGATTGGTATCAAGTCGGACATTCTGGGAAAGACCATAGTGTAAACCCCGTCGGACCTGACAAAACCACCAGTTTCGATCCAGTCAAACCCCAGGAAGGAGCTTTGCACGTTATCAAAGGAGGTTCTTACCTCTGTGCTAAAAATTATTGTAGTCGTTATCGACCTGCTGCCAGAGAGTCTCAAGCTCCTGATACCGGAACAACTCATATTGGATTTCGCTTAGTAGTCTCGTAGGGTGCGTTAGACGGCGCAAATCTGTGCTATCATTCCATTGCTTCTAATCGTAACGCACCATCTTATGTCTAGTAAGAGTGGTTGCGGTGCGTTACGGCCAATTGAGCAACCAGGGCAAAGAAAACGAAATACTGGACGGCCTAACGCACCCTACTGTCTACTGCTGCTAGAGAGTCTCGTAGTGGATAGACACAGTAGTTTTGTAGGGTGCGTTAGACGGCCTGAATTTGTGCTATTATCCTATTGCTTCTAATCCGTCGTAACGCACCATCTTCTGTCTAGTGAGAGCGGTTGCGGTGCGTTACGGCCAATTGAGCAACCAGGGCAAAGAAAACGAAATACTGGACGGCCTAACGCACCCTACTGAACTTTCGACTCAAACTAAGAAATAAGCTTGCTAGATATGAACCTTCCCATCTGGCATAGTTGCTCCTATAAGAATAGCATCCTGTAAATCAACTCCCGCCATCTTAGCATCTCGTAGACTAGCACCACGCAGATCCGCGCCCCGCAAATTAACACCATCTAAAATTGCGCCCCATAAATAGGCTCCTTGCAAGTTAGCGCCACTCAAATCAGCTCCAGTGAGATCCGCTAAATTCATATTTGTCCCACTTAAATCAGCATTCCGTAGATCCACTTCAGTTAAGTTGGTCTTCATTAAGTTAGCTTCGGGAAATTGACTACCCCTGAGATTACCTTGATGTAAATCTGCTTTTTTGAGGTTTGCTCGATCTAATTTTGTCCGACGCAGAAAAGCAAGACTGAGATCGCTTCCAGTCAAATCTGCATCTTGCAACTTAGCACCGCTCAACTTAACTTGACTGAGATCCATACCACTAAAGTTAATTCCCTCTAGCTGCAAACCATTCAAAAAAGCACCACTGAGTTTGACTCCGTTTAATTGTGCGCCCTTAAGA
>NZ_LGSU01001073.1 GCF_002260545.1 Hydrocoleum sp. CS-953
GAAGGGGGGAGAAGGGGGGAGGAGCCGAAATAATGCTCGTAGCTGGATTTTCTGGTATAGGCAAAACTGCGGTGGTAAATGAAGTTCACAAACCCATAACTAGACAAAAAGGATATTTTATCAAAGGCAAATTCGACCAATTTAATCGCAATATTCCCTTCTCTGCCTTTGTCCAAGCCTTCCGAGATTTAATGGGGCAACTACTCGGAGAAAGTGATGCCCAATTGCAAGAGTGGAAAGAGAAAATCCTAGAAGCAGTAGGAGAAAGCGGGCAAGTTCTCATCGAAGTCATACCCGAACTGGAAAGGATTATCGGACAACAGCCCCCAGTGCCCGAACTATCAGGCAGTGCAGCTCAGAACCGCTTTAACCTCCTGTTTGAGAAATTTATCGCCATCTTCACAACCGTTGAGCATCCATTAACCCTCTTTCTCGATGACTTGCAATGGGCGGACTCGGCCTCGTTAAACTTATTGAAAGTATTGATGGGAGACAGTCGGACGAGATATTTGCTGCTGTTGGGGGCATATCGAGATCATGAAGTTTTCCCGGCTCATCCGTTGATGTTATGTTTAGGAGAATTAGAGAAACAACAGACAACAATTTCGACTATTACTCTGGCTCCCTTGTCTGTAGCTCATATCAATCAATTGGTAGCGGAAACTCTGAGTTGTTCGGTAGAGTTAGCTGCTCCCTTAACAGATTTAGTTTATCAAAAGACGAAAGGCAATCCCTTCTTTACAACTCAGTTCTTAAAAGGATTGCATGAGGATGAGTTCATTACTTTTAATCAAAATTTGAGATATTGGGAATGCGATTTAGTGAAGGTGCGAGATGCAGCCCTAACTGATGATGTGGTAGAATTTATGGCAGGAAGATTGCATAAATTGCCCGAAGAAACACAAAATGTTCTGAAGTTGGCTGCCTGTATAGGGAATCAATTCGACCTAGAGACCTTAGCTATTATCTGTGAAACCCCTTCTGAGGAAGTGGCAGCAGCTCTATGGAGTGCCTTGCGAGAAGGATTGACTTTACCTCAAAGCCAAGCCTACAAATTTTTCCAGGGAGGGGAACAAAACAAGGAGGAAGCCAAGGATATTTCCGTGAGTTATCGTTTCCTACACGATCGAGTACAGCAAGCCGCTTATCTACTAATTGACGACACTCAAAAACAGTCCGTTCATCTCACAATTGGCAAATTATTACTTGCCCATCAATCAGTTATAGGTTCGGATGATAATATTTTTAATATCTTGAGTCATTTGATGGTGGGAATTAATGCCGATCCTCTTGCTCTTTCTAGCAGAAAACTCGCAAAGCTTGCCTTATCTGCTGGGATGAAAGCGAAGCTCTCTATTGCTTATCAAGCAGCCATTGATTATTTCGATTTTGGTCTGTCTCGGCTTCCTGCAAATAGTTGGATTGAGTCCTATCAATTCAAACTAGATCTCAGTCGAGAAAAAGCAGAATGTCATTATTTTTTAGGACAGTTTGAAGAATCTGAAAAAATCCTCAACAAGGTTCTGCTTAAGGTCAAGAATACACTTGATGCAGCTCGTATTTATAGCATTTTAATGACCCAGCGCGGGACCCAAGGCATCGATTATTTATCAGGTATTGAAGCAGGTCTCAAAGGATTAGCTATTTTGGGAATGGAACTGTCTACAGATTCAGAAACACTTAGTTCTCTTGTCGAACGAGAACACCAAAAAGTTAGAGATTCCTTTAAAACAGTTTCACCTACGATACTTCTAGAATTACCCGATATGAGCGATCCGGTTCAGCAAAGCTGTATGAAACTCCTGAACATCCTCTGGTCGGTTACTTATATTGCCGGACATTCAAACCTCAACAGGTTAACGATGTTACGCATGATGAATCTTTCTCTCAAATACGGTCGTACCGAGAGTTCTAGTTTCTCTTTTTGTTGCTATGGTATGACATTAGCATATCAAGGGCAATACAAAGAAGCTTATGAGTTTGGTCGAGTTTCACTTGATGTCGATCAAAAATTTAATAACAAGCATTTCATTGCCAAAAATACTAATCATTTTTGCCATGCAATTAATCCTTATATACGTCCACTCAAAGAGAATTTACCCTTATATCGACAGTCTTTTGAGATTTGCACGGAATTAGGAGATTTAATTTTTGGAGTATGGGCTGTTGATTTTATGATTTGGACTCATATCATCAAAGGTAGTGACCTTGATTTGATTCATGAAGAAATTCAGAAATATATGAGCTATGTCCAAGATGTTAACGATCAAAATATGCTGCATTCTTTTGAAATCAAACAGAAATTTATACAAGAACTCATGGATAATTCTATGGCAAATGAAATGTTCACTTGCCAAGGTTTTCTTGATAGTTCTTTGATTTCAAGTTGGCAACAGAAAAATTTTGACCATGGGATTAATTGGTATGGTTTTTTGGTTTTGCAACGACTTTATCTAAAAGAAGATTATTGGGGAGTAGTTAGAGTTGCTCGATTCTTGAAACCTACATTGCCTGCAAATTTCGGATTTTTCCCGATCATTATTTACCATACCTACTATCCACTCAGTCTAGCTGCAATTTTTGCTACCTTAGATGAAAAGAAACAAGCAATTGACTGGCAAGAACTTGAGGATCTACAACAAGTTCTTTACACATGGTCTCAACATTGTCCGGAAAACTTTTTGCATAAATATCAGCTTGTTTCAGCAGAAATTGCTGGTATTAATGGTGATTCCTTGCAGGCAATGGAACTGTATGATAGCGCAATTGCAGGAGCGAAAGAAAACGAATACATTCAAGAAGAAGCCCTCGCCAACGAACTGGCAGCTAAATTTTATCTCAACTGGGGTAAAGAAAAATTTGCAGTCCTTTATATGCAACAAGCCTATTATTGTTACACTCAGTGGGGAGCAAAAGCTAAAACCGACGACCTGGAAAAACGTTATTCCCAACTGCTCTCTCCCATTCTCCAACGGCAACAATTGAGTGGAAAAGCCAACGATACGATAGTAAATCTGGCTAAAGGAACGGTTGCCAATACCAGTGCCGCCACTAGAGAAATGTTAGATTTAGCCTCTCTTATGAAAGCATCCCGCAGCCTTTCCCAAGAAATCGACCTTGAGGGCGCTATTGCTAACTTCATGCAAGTTATCCAAGAAAATGCTGGTGCCGAGACCGTGGCATTAATGTTATTCCGTGAGAACACCTTAATCATAGAAGCCAAGCTCGCTGACGGAAAAACTCAACCCATAGAAAGCATTCCCGTTGAAGATAGTCTAGAAGTACCATTGGCGATAGTCAATACTGTCAAACACACGCAAACGTCTCTGATATTAGATAATGGTGCAAGGGAGACTGACTATGTACGAGATAGGTATATCAAAGAAAATCAACCTCGTTCTATTTTATGTCTGCCTCTGTTGAAACGCGGACGATTCATTGGTATTGTTTATCTTGAAAACAATCAGACAATAGGTGCTTTTACCCCAAACAGGGTAGAAGTGCTGGAATTGCTCTGCGCTCAAGCTGCTATTACTCTGGAAAATGCCCGCCTCTACCAACGAGCACAACAAGCAATTCAACTTGAACGAGAACTCCAAGAGCTACAACGGACTCAAGTTGCTCTGATTCAAAGTGAAAAAATGTTTAGTTTAGGACAAATGGTTGCTGGTATTGCTCACGAAATCAACAATCCTATCAATTTCATCTATGGAAATATTAATCATGCAAGAGATTATGCTGAGGATTTCATTCGGGTTATTGATCTTTACCAACATCACTTCCCCGAAACAAATCCAGAAATTGAGGAAATCATCGCAGACATAGATTTGGAGTATTCTCAAGCAGATTTCCACAAAATTTTAGAGTCGATGAAATCTGGGGTGGAGCGGGTGCAAAAAATTGTGCAGGCTTTGCGAAACTTTTCTCGATTAGATGAAGCGGAATTGAAAGTAGTAGATTTACATGAGGGAATAGAAAGTACCCTGACTATTTTGCAATCTCGCTTAGAGGGGCGAGAAGGAGGGGTAGAAATTCAAGTTGTGAAAGATTACCGGAATTTACCCAGAGTCGAGTGCTATGCAGGGCAACTGAATCAGGTGTTTATGAATATTATTAATAATGCTATTGATGCGTTAGAATCATCGCCGGAAATTCAGCCTCGGATTTGCCTGCGCACTCAAACTAATGGAGAAACTCTAACGATAGCAATATCGGATAATGGCATGGGAATAAAAGAAGAAATTCGCGATCGCATTTTCGATCCCTTTTTCACAACAAAAGCGGTGGGAAAAGGAACGGGTTTGGGTTTATCAATAGCCTATCAAATTATTACTGAACAACACGAAGGAAGTTTATCTTGTCAATCTCAACCTGGAGAAACAACCTTTTTTATAGAAATTCCTATCCAACAAAAAAAACGTTGAGATAAAAATGTAGGAGTCAGGAGTCAGGAGTCAGAATTTTAAGAGAGGTATTTTATCATAGAAAATTTTATCATACCTAATCATCCAGACATGATATTAATTTAGTCATTGCGACGATAGGAAGCAATCTCCGCGCCCCCCTGAGATTGCTATCCGTTCCGGAATGCTCCGCAAACCTTCCACTGCGTTCCAGTCGCTGCGGACTTACAATAACTAACGATCCGGATTTGATATAAAAGGGGAGACTTTAAACCAAGGTGTTTAATTATTAATTATTCAATAAGATTAGCTGTAATATAGAATCCGGTTAAACAGTAGTCATTGCGACGATAGGAAGCAATCTCCGCGCCCCCCTGAGATTGCTATCCGTTCCGGAATGCTCCGCAAACCTTCCACTCCGTTCTAGTCGCAATGACTTGAGTATAGTAATTATTCGGATTTGATATAATTCGACAGTTAGGGAAGGTACAATTTTTACGATCGTGATTCCTAGATAAAATCTTGCCTTGCTTTTGGAAGTACATATATTTATAGTTTTCGGGAATAGGAAATAGGGGAGATGGAGAGATAAGTAATAGGGAATAAGGAACAAGCACAAAATATTTATTCCGTTAGTTGTATCACATTAATCTGGAATTTGCTGTTTCTTGTTTTCTGTAGTATACCTTTGTAAAAAACCGCTATAAGTACAAATAAACAGACCACTATTACAGCTAATTTTATTTAAGTGAGCTACACCTGTGACAAGCAAGATGCCTACACCACAAAATTTTTATCATTAGTGTTCGTACCTAATATACCTACAATTAAATCAAGGAATTATTATCACCATGAATGAACTAAAAATTACACTTCTAGGTCCTAGTGCTGTTGGAAAAACTAGCCTATTAACTTCAATGTACGAACAATTTAAAAGAATAAGTTTTCAGGCAAATCTCCAACTTATTCCAGAAGCAGAAAGTAATGCTATTCTCAAAAAACGCCTGAAGGAATTAAAAAGTTTGGCAGAAAGTTTTAAAGTACAACCAGGAGCAGGTATTCCCGGTTCTTCAGAAGTTCGTTCTTTTATATTTGACTTAGCTGAACAGGATAAAAAACCATTTTTAAGACTTAATTTTTATGATTATCCAGGAGGTTTTATTTCTGATAAAGCGAGTCCTAACGAAAAGAAATTTGTGAGAGAATTAATGAATGATGCTGCTGCGGTTGTAATTGCTATTGATACTCCAGCATTAATGATGTCGAAGGGAAAATTTAATGAATATGTGAATAAACCAAAGCAAATAACAGCCATGTTTAAAGAAGCTTATAAAGATATTCAGGAACCTCGGTTAGTTATATTTGCTCCAGTTAAATGTGAGATGGAAATGAGAAAAGGAGACAGAGCAGCCAAACAATTATTAGAAAGAATAAAAAAAGAATATGCTGACTTACTGAATTTTTTATCCTCTCCTACTTTAAATTCTCAAGTTGCCATAGCTATTACTCCAGTGCAAACTTTAGGCTGTGTAGTTTGTACAATGATTGAAGAACCAAGAAAGGATTATTTACCTACCTTTGGATTTAGAAAAATTAGTCGCGATGCCCAGTATAATCCCCAAGATAATGACCAACCTTTACGTTATTTATTAAGGTTTTTGTTGAAGATCTACAATGAGAAACGCACCCATAAATTTTTACAAGTTGTGATGAATTGGATGGGTTTAGATGCTCATATCAAAAATGCACTAATTCAGTTTTCTAAGGGTTGTAAAATTAGTGGAGGATTTGCAGTATTGCAGGGGAAAGAGTTGTTATAGAAATGGATAATTAATAATTGATAGGTTAGCTGAAAAAAGCAGAGTTTCGTAACATTCTTTTTTAAAATTGGTATTACACAAAACCAAAATATTTAGTAGGGGCGAATGGCATTCGCCCCTACAGATAGTGTATAATCTCATTTTTTACTTAAGTCCTGTCTAAAAAGGCTGAAGCTTTAGAAGATCAATACTTTTATATTTGATCGGCAAACCCTAATTAGAGATGGTTTTCATTTAAATTTTATCAATTATCCATTATCAATTAATAAGGAGATTTAGATTTATATGGAAATATATATTGAGAGTAGAGGATTTTCTC
>NZ_LGSU01001074.1 GCF_002260545.1 Hydrocoleum sp. CS-953
AAAATCTTAGAAGATAACATACCCCTTTTCAGTTTTCTGCTCCCTAAAACATATAACTTTGTAAGTCACGAGCATTATATAATTGCTATAGCAATTATATTTCATTTGCAATATTTTAGTAGTCAGGAGAATAGAGTCGGAATATAAAAAGATTTTGATTGATATTAAATGTCCTTAAATATATCAGAAATTATTACTTTCTACAAATATAATAGATATAAAAATATATGGTTTCTCAAGTTACTGAACTACAGTTTTTTTTCTTCTTTCCTATTCCCTGTTTCCCGAATTACTACTCCCTACTCCCTAATCCCTAAAACAAAATATTATGCCTTACAGTAGATTAACCTTAGAGGAAGTTCTGACAAATTTTAATCTTAACTTAGTTAAATACTTGGATAAATTTAATTAGGGCTTGCTGATTAAATATCAAAGGATTTACAGATAAAGCTTTTAGCCTTTTTGGGTATCGAAAAAGTATCAGCTTTTTGGTGAAAAAAGTTCAAAAAGTTAGTATGCATGAGATGATTATGCCAGAAAAATTGAGGCATAATTTTCCCTTGTACCTCCCCTATAATTCCCATTTCTCCTGTCTCCTGTCTCCTGTCTCCTGTCTCCTACCCTAACCCATAAAACTTTTTCAGCAAACCCTAATTAATTATTAGAGGTTTATTCCAGTCAATTTATTTAAGAACCTTGAGATTATTATCTGTTGAGTGGAGTAGAAAAATCTTTTCAATCAGAAATATAATTGCTCTAGGAAACTTACATTTACCTATAGAAAAATTAATGCCTTACAGTAAATTTACCTTAGAGGAAGTTCTAACAAGTTTTAATCTCAACGTGGTAGAAAACTTGGGTAAATTTAATCAGTTACCAGAAGTTTCTCCCAGTAAATTTTTGCAAGAAGCTTTAGAATATTATCTACCATTGGCAGTGGCAATATCTTCAGAAAAAGCTCGTTTCCTGAGGGAATGCTCCGCAAACGGAATTTATTATTGCGCCGATATTAGCAGAAGTAAAAAAAATATCTAATAATCAGATAAGTTTATTTTCTGGTATAGAGTTTAATGTTAATCCAGAGTTAGGATTAAATGGTTTTTGTGACTTTATTATCAGTTTGTCAACCCAGCAAATAGTTCTCAAAGCACCCGTAATAACTTTGGTAGAAGCTAAAAACGATAATCTGAGAAATGGTTTAGCTCAATGTATGGCAGAAATGGTTGCTGCTCAAATTTTTAATAAAAGTAAAGGTAAAGAAATTCCCAAGATTTATGGAGTTGTTACTACTGGTACTGCTTGGCAATTTCTAGAGTTAGAATCTCAAACAATAATTCTAGATTTAGAGGAATATTCTGTCTATGATTTACCGAAGATTTTAGGGATATTAACCAGTTTTGTTAGTTAGTATTTAAGCTTTTAGCTTTTGAAATAGTCAAGCAACAATTGCAGGTTACTTGATAAAATTTTTCTTCATACAAAAGTTTTTAGGTTAATGAACTACATTAAAAAAAATGATAACTCTGTAGGGACGTTGCATGCAACGTCCCTACTTTGGATTCTATGGTTTGAACTACTACCAAAATATTACAACCGAAATAGGATTGCTATTCCCTACTTCCTACTCCCTACTCCTTAAATTAATATAACCAACCAAATAAATCTGCAATAGATAATTGCCAATCTGTTAATAAATCCAGAACTGGTAAATTATCAGAATTATATCTAATTTCTGGTTGTTGGTTAGGTTTAAAAATCACTACAGATTCGTCTTCAGGATCTATTAACCAACCTAACTGAGTACCATTATTAAGACAGAAAAGAATTTTATTAATTAATTGATTAGAACTTTGGTCTGGCGAGAGAATTTCTATTACCCAATCTGGTGCTATTTCAAATCTATTTTCGATTCTACCATTAGGTTGTCTCGGAATACGTTCCCATGCAAAAACTGAAATATCTGGAACTATAGAACGTCCGTTAAAAGTACATCTTAATTCTGGGAATGCCATTACTAATTGTTTTGGTCTACCAACTTGATTAATAGCTGATGATAGATAAGCTTGAATTGTACTATGTTCTCCTTGTGGCATTGGTTTTTGATAAATTTTATTGTTAAAATATTCGTTAGCTGGTTTTGTTTCTGGCAGTTGTAAAAATTCTTCCAGAGTAATTTGTTTGGATGAATTAACAGAGGTTAACATAATTATTTTGCCTCAATTGGGATTTTTTCTGAATTCATTAATTATATCTATTTTTTTTACCTACTAAGTTGGTATTGCTATCCTAAATAGATTGTAAAATTTTATCGTAGGGGTTTGCTCTCTAAACCCAGGTAAAAATGTCATTTAAACTAACTTGCTCCTATCAAATTCAGTCAGCGCAAGAATGTATGGGCGAATGGTTGTTTCTCGCCTACTTAATTAGATAAAACATACTCCTTCAGCAAAGGTAAAAGAGTAAAATTATTTTCTTGTTTTTCTATTAGGGAACGTCGCTGCAAAGATTTAATTATATTCAATAAGTCTGAAGGTGGTATTTGTAAATTATCTAATAAGGTTGAAATAGTTACTGGTTTGGTTTCGGTTGCTAAGTGGGAGATTACTTGTTTTTCTAATTCTGACAAACGGGCAAACTGCTGATGTAATAATTCTTTGATATCTGCATCTAAAAATAGAGGGTCATATTGAAATAATGTAGAACAATGTAGGGGCGAATCGCGATTCGCCCCTACAAGGTTTTGCTTCTAACAATGTGGTTGATAAAATATTAGTTAAAGTCAGATTCAAACTTAACTATTTTCAGACTCTTCTGCTTCCTCTTCACCAGACAATAAAAGACGAATACCCATAATAGCAAATCCAATTGCAGCAGTAACTTTTACTATATTTGTTGGTAAAATTTCTGCTACTCCTTGCCCTACTAAAACTCCTAAAAAAGTCGTTAATAATAGAGCAGATGCAGTACCAAAAAATACCGCCTGGGGAAATTTTGAAGACCCACCCAGAGCGATCGCTGCTAATTGACTTTTGTCTCCTAATTCAGATAGGAAAACTGCGATAAAACTTAAACCTAAAAGTTGCCAATCCATAGTTAATAAGTAATAAGTAAGAAGGAAGAAGGAAGAAGTAAAAACTTAAGAAGTAAGAAGTAAGAAGGAAGAAGTAAAAACTTAAAAAGTAAGAAGTTAAGAAGGTAGAATAAAATTTTTCATCAAATACAACTCTTTGGTTAAAAATTTAGTATAAGTTCAACGAATGATTGCTTCAAATTAAACTCCGCCCTTAAGAGAGTTTCTATAAAATAAATCTTAAGAACTGCAATAAGTTTGATTATTGGTGGGTTACGGCAAATCACACCCAACTATTAAGTTTAACTATTAATCTGTGCCTAACCCACCCTAGACAAGAATTTAATATTTTATTTACAGATACCCTCTAAGAGCAGGGTATTATAAAAAGCTAATAGCTGAATAATTGCGGAAAATTTTCATAAAAAACTTCTACAATTAAAGTCAAAGATATCAGTAATAAAATAATTCCTGCTGACCTTTCTATAGTTTTTGGAGAAAGATGACTAGCTAACCATTGCCCTAACAAAACTCCCAATAAACTTGTAGTTACTAATGCACTACCTGCACCTGCAAATACTATCCAAGGAGATTGAGATTCGGCAGTCATTAATAAAGTAGTAAGTTGAGTTTTATCTCCTATTTCTGCTAAAAGTATTGTCACAAAAGTTGAAGCAAATACTGCCCATGCTCCTGTTTTTTTTGCTTTTGTTTCTTCTTGTTCTGACTGAGAATTAGTAGGGGGTAAAATTTCACCTTTTTCTGAACTAACTTCCAAAGGTAAGCTTTGAGAAACATCTTTTTGTTCTACATCTATTTCGGTTTTAACTGTATTTTCACTCATCGGGAAAAAATTCACTGATAACTATAATAAATGACTAAATTACTTAATATATGTAGATTTTTTAAATCTGATTTATTGTTTCAGATAATTATGCTATGTGTCAACTATTTAATACCAATTTAATCAACTTAGGTTACACTACTTATCTTAATCTTAATAGTGAAATGTGAAATAATTTCCTGAAATTAGTAAGCATGTCTTTCATGTCGCACAGCGAAAAGTTTTGAGCTGATAAAATCTTACTTTTGACTTTTGAATTTTGACTTCCATAAAACGGTATAATTATCTCTCAAAACCAGATTTAATCCCCACTGCATGATTAAATCGAAGCATTTCTAGACTATGCTCGCCGTACATATCTCCAATATGTTGCTGACAACAGTCAATCGCAAATTCATTTAGTTCTTCCGGTTCAATACCATACATTTCTTTAAAGGTATCTGGTTGGACTCGACAAAATTTTGGTCTATCAGCGTAAATACGACATTCTTTGGTCAAATGGTTGTAATTAATACACCATCCATCTGCTCCTATTAAACTCATGTAATGCTTTACTTCTTCTGGAGATAAATATTCTTCTAATTCTGGTCGCTCTGTCGGTTCCAAGTAACAACAAGCACCACAATTTTTTACACAACACCAAGTAACCATTGTTTTTTTATACCAGGGAATAGGGAATAGGGAACAGTTGGAAAAACATTTCCTTGCTCTTAAGATTTATCATAAGTTTATGTGCTCACCAATTCTTTGTTAGCTATAAGGAAAAAATTTAAATTTAAAATTTAAAAATAAGTTTTTAGGAATTAGCATAAACGGCCTTTTAATTGTAGCAAACTGAATTATTGAGTTTTGTAAAGTTTGTTAAATTAGATAGGCGATCGCTTGATAGAATAAAAAACGGTTTTTCAGTTCAGTATCTATTTTATTAATATCTAGAGGAAATATGGGGTTTTTAACTGATTTTTTCAGCAATATTAACTTTGAAACTATTGCCCAGTTAACAATGCTGGCCATGGTTGTAATTGCTGGCCCAGCAGTAGTTGTGCTACTAGCACTTCGGGGTGGCGATCTTTGATACTTTCCGCGTAGAGGATTGACTTAATCAAAGAATAACTCATTATTGTAGGGTGCGTTAGACGGCTAGAATTTAAGCTGTGAAAGGTATTTAGGAATCCGTCGTAACGCACCATTTGGGACATTCTCATTCGTCTCCAATTTATTTACCCGCTGCGAATTTTACTCCTGAATTCTAAATTCTAAATTCAGAATTCTAAATTCTATAGTTCTCCAAACCGATAACCTTTCCGATAAACAGTATGAATTAATGGTGACTCTCCAGTTGCCTCTATCTTTCTGCGCAATAAACGTACTTGTGCTGCTAAAACATTACTACTTGGTTGCTCCCCCTGTCCCCACAAATATTCATAAATTTGTTGGTGCGTTAAAAGTTGACCGGGATAATTCATAAAATACCCTAATAGCTTACACTCTTTTTCTGATAAGTTAATCATTTGTCCACTACGATAAGCCACTTGATTTTCTATATCTAATTCTAAATCTCTTACCCGTAAATTTTGCTGAGTTGTAGTTGCCTCAATAGTAGGAGGGCGACGTAATAAAGCTCGAACTCTCGCTAATAACTCTCGTAACTCAAAAGGTTTAACCAAATAATCATCAGCACCAGCATCTAATCCCGTAACTCGGTCATCTATAGTATCTTTAGCAGTAAGAAATAAAACTGGGGTATAGTCGTGGAGCGATCGCAACTTTTGACAAATTTCTAATCCTGTTTTTTGGGGTAACATCCAATCTAAAATCAGTAAATCATAGTTACCCTCAATTGCCATGTGACAACCCATTTCTCCATTATCAGCAACATCAATATTATACCCTTCTCTATTCAAAGCACGACTCAGAGGAGAAGTTAATTCTGGTTCATCATCCACTAAAAGAATCTGCATTTGACGAATTTAATGATTATGTAAGCATTCAGCAGTCATATCAAATACGGTTATTATAAAGTATCTTTTTCACCCATCCTCTATAACCATCTTCCCATCTCCCTATCCCCCCATCTCGCCACCTTCCCAAAAGGATACTCTATAAACCGGATTTAGTATCAGCTATTGTTTAAAAAACTATTAGACTTTTGATATTTTATAATATAGCTCTACGCAAATATGTTATGGCAACCCTAAATAGGTTTTCAAGAATTTAGAATTTAGAATTTAGAATTTAGAATTTAGAATGCGCGAATTACCTCTCCTTGAAAAGGAGAGGATTGACAAACAGGAAAATTTTTATTTATTATCCCCTAAAAAGGGGAGGCTTTAAACCACAATATTTCGGTAATACCATTTCTCAAAAACTTTATCTATTTCAGAGTAGCGGAGTAGGGGAGTGTAGGGACTTTTTGCTGCGCAACATGTTTCGACTGTCGCCGACATGAATGCGGAGCATTCCGGAACGGAAAACGCATTTTTGCCGGTGCAACGTCCGTACGGGAGAATAAAACATAAGAATAATTAACATTAAACTAGCTAAAATCAGCAAAAAAATAATTATGATTGTATAGATCAGTTAATAACTGAAGTATCGCCCAAGTATAGCAAGACTTTTGGGGATTGGTATAAT
>NZ_LGSU01001075.1 GCF_002260545.1 Hydrocoleum sp. CS-953
ATGTTATAGTTAGTCGTGTTAAATACGATACTAATTTTGTCCTGCGATCTTTAACTACTAAGTACAAGCAAATGTCAAAAATATCTGTATTCAATTTAAAAATAGACATTTGCCAGCTTTAGGTAAAAGAAGCAGAATTTTGTATAAGGAATTTGAACATCAATGGTCTCAACTCCAGAAAAAACAGCTTTAATTAGTGCTTTTGGTCCAGCACGTTCGACAGTTCAAGGCGCACCTCTAAGTGCTGATGAACTCTACAAGATGCAGGCTTTTTGGCGTGCATCTTGTTATTTAATGGTGGGGATGATTTATCTCAAAAAGAATCCTTTGCTACGGGAACCTCTACAACCAGACCAAATTAAAAGTCGAATTTTAGGGCACTGGGGTTCTAGTTCTGGTCAAGCCTTTATCTGGATACATCTCAACCGAATTATCAAAAAATATGACCTGAACATGATATTTATGTCTGGTCCTGGACATGGTGCGCCAGGAGTTTTAGCTCCAACTTATTTGGAGGACACTTACTCAGAGGTCTATCCTGACAAGGGTCAAAATATACAAGGTCTAGAAAAATTCTTCAAAGAGTTCTCTTTCCCCGGCGGTATTGGTAGCCACTGTACACCTGAAACTCCTGGTTCTATCCACGAGGGAGGCGAACTTGGTTATGTAATTTCTCACGCCACAGGTTCAATTCTTGATAATCCAGATTTAATTTGTGTGCCAGTTGTTGGAGATGGGGAGTCAGAGACTGGTCCTCTGGCTACATCTTGGCATTCCAATAAATTTATCAATCCCATTACAGATGGTACTATCCTACCAATTCTGCACCTGAATGGTTATAAAATTAACAACCCAACAATTTTATCTAGAATCAGTCATGAGGATTTGAAAAACCTCTTTTTGGGTTATGGTTATCAACCCTATTTTGTGGAAGGGTCCGATCCAGATACTATGCACCAAGCAATGGCTGCAACATTAGACCATTGTGTTCAAGAAATTAAAGCCATCCAACAAGAAGCGAGGACTTCTGGTAATGCAGAATTACCAAGGTGGCCGATGATTGTGTTCCGTACTCCGAAAGGATGGTCATGTCCCCCAGAAATTGATGGACACAAAATAGAAGGTTTCTGGCGGGCACACCAAGTACCCATGACTGACGTTGCGAAAAATCCAGAACACATGAAAATTCTGGAACAGTGGATGCGCAGCTATAAACCAGAAGAACTTTTTGATGAAAATGGTAAATTCAAACCAGAGTTGCGAGAAATAGCTCCTTATGGTGCCCGTCGGATGAGTGCTAACCCTCATGCTAATGGCGGTCTCCTCTGCAAAGCATTAAATATGCCTAACTTCCAGGATTACGCAATACCAGTAGATAAACCTGGAACAATAGAGAAAGAAAATACTCGTCCTTTGGGTGTGTTTCTCCGGGATGTCATGGCGAAGAACATGACTAATTTCCGGGTATTCGGACCTGATGAAAATACTTCTAATAAACTGAATGCTATTTATGAAGTCAGTAAGAAGACTTGGATGGCAGAGTTTCTACCGGAAGACATGGATGGTGGGGAGCTTGCACGAGATGGTCGTGTGATGGAAATTTTGAGTGAACATACTATTGAAGGTTGGATAGAAGGATATCTCTTGACTGGAAGACACGCCTTTTTCTCTACTTATGAGTCATTTGTTCATGTTATTGATTCAATGGTTGGTCAGCACGCTAAGTGGATTGAAAAGTGTAATGAATTGAGTTGGCGTGAAAAGATTCCTTCTTTGAATTTATTGATTACTTCTACTGTTTGGCGACAAGATCACAACGGTTTTACTCACCAAGATCCAGGTTTCCTTGATGTGATTTCTAACAAGACTCCAGATGTTACTCGCATTTATCTACCACCTGATGTTAACTGTTTATTATCAGTTGCTGACCACTGTTTACGGAGCAAAAACTATATTAATGTGATTGTCTCTGACAAACAGATGCACTTGCAATACATGGATATGGATTCTGCAATTAAGCATTGTACCAAGGGTATTGGTATTTGGGATTGGGCAAGTAACGATCGCGGAGAAGAACCTGATGTTGTATTGGCAACTGCTGGAGATATTCCGACTAAGGAAGCTTTAGCTGCTAGTGTGATGTTACGGGAAGAGTTCCCTGACTTAAAGATTCGCTTTATTAATGTGGTCGATCTGTTTAAATTACAACCAGAAACAGAACATCCTCATGGATTGAGCGATCGCGACTTTGATACTTTATTTACTCTTGATAAGCCAATTATCTTTAACTTCCACGGTTATCCTTGGTTGATTCACCGTTATACTTACCGTCGGACAAATCACAAGAATCTCCATGTCCGGGGTTATAAGGAAAAGGGTAATATCAATACACCTTTGGAATTAGCTATTCGGAACAATATCGATCGCTTCAGTATTGCGATGGATGTAATTGACCGAGTTGAGCATCTAAAAGTTGCAGGCGCTCACGCGAAGGAACATTTCCGCAATGAGCAAATTGCTTGTCAAAATTATGCTTATGAGCATGGTATTGACCGACCTGATGTCGCTAGTTGGAAATGGCCTTACTAGGTGAAGTTAGAATTCAGAATTTAGAAGGCGTAGGTTAGGTTGTTCGGGCGGTTAGTTGCGTTCGTGTTAGCATTACAAAGCAAAGCATGGAACGTAGCAATATCCCGCATGGTAACGCAAAAAAGCTTTACTATTGTTTGGTTACAGTGCTTTTCACTTAAGTGAACCGCAATGTAGGGACGTTGCATAACAAAAATGCGAACGTCCCTATCTACTCCCCTACTCCCTTACTCCCCTACTCCCCTACTCCCCTACTCCCTTACTCCCCTACTCCCCTACTCCCTACTCCCTAATTAAAATGAAAGTTGCTGTTTTTAGTACCGAAAAGTACGATCGCGAATTTCTAGAGGCAGCTAATACTGCTACTAATGCTAACCATGAGTTTATTTTCCATGAAGCTCGACTAGAGGCAAAAACTGCTACTTTGGCAGCGGAATGTTCGGCAGTTTGTGTATTTGTTAATGATGATTTAGGTGCTGAAACTCTGAAAATTTTAGCGGAGCATGGTACTCGTTTGGTAGCTTTGCGGTCTACAGGATTTAATAATGTTGACCTGGAAACTGCTACTGAAGTTGGCATTAAAGTTGTACGAGTTAGCGTTTATTCTCCCTATTCAGTAGCAGAATTTGCTATTGGGATGATGATGATGCTCAACCGTAAATTATATAAAGCTTATAATCGAGTGCGTGATGATAATTTCTCTTTAAATGGTTTATTAGGATTTGATTTACACAGTCGAACAGTTGGAATTGTCGGAACGGGTAAAATAGGTGTTATTGTTGGTCAAATATTACATGGTTTTGGTTGTCATTTAGTTGGATACGATCCTTATCCGAACCCTAAATTTGCAGAAATTGGTGATGCTCGTTATGTAGATTTATCTGAATTATTGGGAAGCTCTGATATTATTTCTTTGCATTGTCCTTTAACACCAGAAAATCATCATTTAATTAATGCTAAAACTATCGCTCAGATGAAACCAGGAGTGATGTTAATTAATACCAGTCGCGGTCAATTAATTGATACAAAATCTGCCATCGAAGGCATAAAATCTGGAATTATTGGTTATTTTGGTATTGATGTTTATGAACAGGAAGAGAACATTTTCTTTAAGGATTTATCTGACACAATTATTCAGGATGATACTTTTCAATTATTACAGTCATTTCCTAATGTTTTGATTACTTCTCATCAAGCATTTTTTACTAGGGAAGCAATGAATGATATTGCTACTACAACTATTTCTAATATTACTGATTTTGAGGCAGGAAATTCTCTGAAAAATGAGGTAAAATTGCCTGAAAAAGTTACAGTTAATGCTTGAAATTAAGATAGAGTAGCTGGTTAATTTGATAATTAAGCTCGTAGTTGGGCTTTAGCCCTAAAAGAATTATGTTCGGGCTAAAGCCCAACTACAAACAATATTTCTACTTAATGGCGATCGCTCCCATCAATGCTTGCCAGAAAAAAATTTGAGCAAAGTGCTTGACCTTAAATAATTTTGTGGTATTATTATTCATAATGGGAAACGTGTGCACAGATATACTCACGGTCTAATTCTGCAATTATCGCCTCATTGATAACTTTGATATTTGAGAAGCATGAATTTTACGCTTAGGAAAGTTAATCTGGGAAAACTGATAACTCAACTATCAAAAGCTGATAACTGATAACTGATAACTGAAAAAAGGCGATAGTGCTACGCACCGCTACGCGATCGCTCTCCTTCGACTCCCTTTCATATTTCCCAGAAAAAAATTTGAGCAAGAGCTTGACTTTAAATTTATTTGTGCTATTATTATTCATAATGGGAAAGGTGCGCACAGATATACTCATAGTCTAATTCTGGAATTATCGCCTCATTTATAACTTTGATATTTGAGAAGCATGAATTTTATGCTTAGGAAAGTTAATCTGGAAAAGCTGATAACTGATATTAAATCCGGATAATTACTAGACCCAAGTGGTTATCAAGCGTTGCGAGATACTACTAAAGCATTAAGGAATGGAGAGTCTTTTTATCAGTCGGCAAATTCTGGTTCTTCTGGGGAGTCGCGTGTTGTTTATTTGGAAACTTTTTTGGCAGAGGAAGATAAGTTGGCAGGAAAGTAGTAGGGTGTGTGACGGCATCCTTTTTTTCGATTTTGGGGAAACTTAAGAAATTTTGCCGTCACGCACCTTTTTTTATAGATAATCTGATGGTGCGTTACGCTGAAAGTTAATTAAATTTGGATAGCGGATAATTTATATCGAACGCTCGATATATTTTATTCAGCAGAGGTAGGGTTAGGAAATATTGGTTGACTTATTTTTGAGGGAGGTTTGAATGTGGCGATCGCCTACCAAAAAAAATAATATTGAAGAAGGATAAATAAATTATCAGAAACTGATAACTGATGGTAGTGTCAGTTATAGAAATTTTATGACCAAGAAAAACCATAAAATTAGCTTCCTCAAACTTTTTTCTATTGACGGCTAAAACCCCTAGATGTTATATTCCACAAGTATCTGTACGAGGAGACCTAGGGATAAAACGATATGTCATGCCTGTTCTATCTATTGGAGTTAAAGAGGGGAAGTAACCACAATCATACAGTCCTCTCGGTGTGAAAACCTTTTTGCCTCCAATTCAACCATTTTCCATTTTTACGCCATCCCACTTTATCGGCGAAGGCTATCCATACTTGTTGGTTTGCTTCCTTAGTACCACCCAGACTCTAATAAATTTGCTTCTGAACACAATAGCCAAACTTACCATTACTATACTCTACCCAAAGTTTGTCAATCGTGCCTAAATCCTGACAGGAAAAATTCTCTACATCCTCAGCTCTCAGCCATTCTTCCGACTCCCTACCTGCTAATTTTTCCATTACTCTATATGTTTCAAAGTCTGCTTCTGTCCATTTTCCCTCTGCCAATAAGTTGCGAAGTTTTGTATAGTCAACTCCTTTAGCTGAAACTAGAGGAATATCATTGATTTTAATAGGTATACCCCAAGAAAAAGTCCAACGTTGAACAGCAGTCTCTACCCTTTCCACAGCTTGCTGAAAAGTTGACCGTTGTGACTCAGACAAACTCCCCTGTAGAGAAACAAAATTTTTCACAACCTCCACATCACTCATTCCATGCACTGCCACAACCTCACCTTTCACATCCGCAACAGGCGCTCCACTCATTCCACCGACAGTCAAAGCTTGATAAGCAACTCCATAACCCCGCGCCAACTTATCCAAACCCGAAACATCACCACGAACAAACTGCGATACCAACCTCCCATCCCGAATAGGAAAACCAGAAATATAGATAGAACTACCTTTTTTCAGATTGTCAGAACTACCTTTTTTCAGCGCCGGATAATTACAACTTCTTCTCTCTGGCTGAAAAGTAACCAAAGCTAAATCTATATCACTAGGAAATATTTCTACCTTAGCCACTTGCCAGATTTTTTCATCCCTAGTCTATAATAATCTTTCCCCTTCTTTTTTCACAACATGAGCTGCCGTTAGTACGGTACAGACTCCCTGTTCTCCAGACACGAAAAAACCAGTTCCATGTCCGGGTTGACTCTTATAAAATACTTTGACAATACTAGGTTCTAGTCGAGAGGCAATATCTTCTGGTGATAATTTCCCAGAACAATTTGTCAGAGTTAGTGCTAGGAAAGTTAGACCAAGGATGCGGGGTAGAGATTTCATCTGGTTCGGAAGTTCAGAAATTTGAGAGTCTGATTTTTATTCTTTTACCTACAATTCCAATTATAGGTTTTTCTTTCCCACCCTTCCCATATAGACGAAATTGAAAAATTTATTGCTCTAAAAAAAATAGCCACTATTTTCCCATAATACTTATCTAACTTAAAAATAAAACAACTTTTTCTAGATGTCAAGGAGCGATCGCCAAAAAACTCTCATTTTTCTTCTTTGAAAAATTTCAGCTTACATACAACTGGAGATTAAAATTCTGTCGTTGAG
>NZ_LGSU01001076.1 GCF_002260545.1 Hydrocoleum sp. CS-953
CTACAAACCTTCTTCCTTCTTCCTTCTTACTTCTTCCTTTAAACCCAAATCTCTGTAGTCTATATTAATGAAGACTGCTATAATTTATTTATCTTTAAATGTGCTGTAAATTCTACTTAATATATTATTCTATGTAGTTAAATTTTAATATTATAGCGATTTTCATTAACATAGAATACAACTCTCAAATCTATAACTTATCAAACCTCAAAATACTTATCTTGTTTCTGTAGTCTACTTTATGAAAACTGCTATAAATAGAATAATTAATTTTACTGCTGCCGCACAACTTATTGAAAAAAGGCAGAGCTAATTAATTGTTGCCAGATACTATATTATCACCCTATACTTTTCGTTAACTAACTTTAGCAATATAGATTTTCTGATAATAAAACTTTTATCTAGTGATAAGAAAATCAACCCTTCCCTAAAAAAGTAGAATATCTGTAGTAAATCTTCTAGTAAATATTCCGGTATTAGGAATTACCAATTATTTATCATCCCATAAATATCAAATGCTAGTTATTTCTTTATTTGTTCATTTTTTCGTTAATTACCTCAGCTTGATAAGCACGAGTTTCAAAAGTATCAGCTAACTCCCAAATAGAAGGATAGACTTGACTCATAATAATACCAATCATTTCTTTTTCTGGATCGGCAAAATAATTAGTTCCAAATAAACCTCCTCCTCTAAAACTACCTACAGAACTAAGTGCAGTTGAAATTTCATAATTTTCCTTAACTTCAAACCCATTAGTGTATTTATAACCAACACTTATCGGACGATCTTTGAAACGATCTTGAGGACGAATAGAAAGAAATTTTTCAATAGTTTCTTGATTAGCTATTTTGACAATTTGCTGCCCATCTTTACTCTTTAAATTTCCCCCATTAAGCAGCATTTGCAAAAAACGAGCAAAGTCATTAGGAGTAGAAACTAAACCAGCGCCTCCTGAAAAATAAGTATCTCCTGTCAAATAAGGATAAGCTTCATCAATAAATAAACCAGGTTTTAATTCCCTAGTTTTCTCACCTATAGGTTCTAAATTTCCATGGGCATTTGGAGTATAAGTAACTGCCAAACGATTTAACTTATCTTTAGTCACAAAAAAACCAGTATCATCCATTTCTAAAGGAGCAAAAATTCGCTCTGCCAAAAACCGATCAAAAGGTTTTTGGGAAACAATTTCTATTAGATAACCCAAAACATCTGAGTTAAGACCATAAAGATAATTTGTACCTGGTTCAAAAGCTAGAGGAACTTTGCTTAAACGATTTACCATTTCGCCAATAGTTCCTGAAGTAGTTGAAAGACCATCAGAAATATTAGCAGCTTTTAATAAGGGAAAAAGAATTGGTTGATTTTGGAAATTATAGGAGATTCCCGAAGTATGATTTAGTAATTGTTCAATGGTAATCTGATTTTTTGCAGGGGTGGTAGTATAATCATTTCCNAGCTAGAGGAACTTTGCTTAAACGATTTACCATTTCGCCAATAGTTCCTGAAGTAGTTGAAAGACCATCAGAAATATTAGCAGCTTTTAATAAGGGAAAAAGAATTGGTTGATTTTGGAAATTATAGGAGATTCCCGAAGTATGATTTAGTAATTGTTCAATGGTAATCTGATTTTTTGCAGGGGTGGTAGTATAATCATTTCCACTTGCCGAATTACCTTGCACTAGCACTTTCATATTAGCGAAAGAAGGAATATATTTAGAAATCGGATCGGTTAATTTAATCAATCCATCTTCAGCCAATAAATAAGTAGCAAAACCAGTGACAATTTTAGTTTGAGAAGCCATCCGAAAAATATTATTTTCTACCATTGGAATTTTATTTTCCAGATTGCTAAACCCAAAAGTTTGATGATAAGCTATCTTGCCATCTTTGACAATTAGACCTACTGCACCAGCAATTTTTCCAGTGTCTACAAAGTTTTGAATATCTTCTGTTAAAGCATTGAGTTTGACGGCAGAAAGTCCTGCTAATTCAGGGTTATCTACTGTAGTCAAACCTTGCACTTTTACTACCAGCGCCAGATTAACTAAAGCTGATATTATTACGATTAATAAGAATCTTTTGAGCTTGTTCATATTTTGTGTAATATACTGCTTCTAAAAAGACAGTAAAGCTTCATAAGTGCGAGATTCAAAAGTATTAATTAACTCTCCTTTAAAATGGTAGACTTGACTCATAATAATACCAATCATCTCTTTTGATAGATTAACAAAACAATGAGTATTAAATAAAGTTAACCATTGAAAACTTCCTACATAATTAGGTTGAGTTGAGACATCGGCATTATCTTTAACAACAAAGCGATTAGTAAACTTATAACCTCTAATCTTTTAACCTTACAGGAAAAGCTGAATCCTGAATACTGAATGCTAATAGCTGAATACTTACCCTGTAAAAACTGAGCCAAATATTTTCCAGATACTACTACAATTGATAATTATATCTTCATCTCAGTATTAAGCTATAAATATTATCTAAATACCCTATGATTTGATATTTTAAATAGCATTAACAAATGAAAGTGAACCAAAATTACTTAATCCGTTGAATCTTAAAAAAAGACAAAGATATAGGNCAATACTTTGATAGCTCCCTCAACTATACCTTTGAGTTTTGTAGGTTCGTTTAAGTTAAGCTTTTCCCACTTTTGCAAACTTTCACTCAAAAATTGCGCCGAAAATCTAAATACCCTATGATTTGATATTTTAAATAGCATTAACAAATGAAAGTGAACCAAAATTACTTAATCCGTTGAATCTTAAAAAAAGACAAAGATATAGGAAAAGCACCCCCAAAAAACTTATCTTAAACAAGAAAAATTAAAAACTTTCCCAATCATGACAAAAATAACTCACAAAGAAGTATTCGATCTCTTAATTAAAGAAGTTATTGAAGTTTACCCACAGATGGAAAATAAATTGGATTTTGTATCCAAAGATATTTTAGACCATCTTCTCTCTAATAGCGATGGTGTGAGAGAAAGATTGCGTAAAGGTTCTTTTACAAAAGATGATGGTGAAATTAATCAAACTGAAGCCTTTTTACTCACCTGGGTAAATGAAGTATGGGATGTAGAAAATGGTAATCAAGAGTTATATGAAAAATTTATCTCTGACTTAAATGGAACACCACAGGAGTTTGATTTATATGAAAAAGAAGTACCTCAAGAATAATGGATAATTGATAATGGATAATTGATAATGAAAACTATAGCAATCCACGATCCATGTTGTAACAATTCAAAAACTAGAAATAAGCTCCGAAAATCTTACTCATTAACTATTGCTTCCCAACCTATTCCTAAAAAGTAGCAAGATTTTTGACACAAATCAAATATGCTATATCTTTAAATTATCAATTATCCATTGGTAATATAATCCCCAACTACAAAAACTTATAAAAATGCGTTTAAAATCTCTTGATGTATTTCGTGGCATTACAATTGCTAGTATGATTCTTGTTAATAACCCAGGCAGTTGGAATTATGTTTATCCACCCTTACTTCATGCAAAATGGCATGGTTGTACACCCACAGATTTAATATTCCCTTTTTTCTTATTTATCGCAGGTGTAGCAATGACTTTTTCCTTGTCAAAATACACCGATAAAAATCAACCTACTCCACAAATTTACCAAAGAATTTTCCGGCGATGCCTAATACTTTTCCTGTTAGGTTTACTACTAAATGGCTTTCCTAATTACGACTTAACTACTATTAGAATTATGGGAGTATTGCAACGTATTAGTTTAGCCTACCTCCTCTCAGCAATAGCTATCCTCAACCTGTCCCGAAAACAACTTTATGGACTTGCCACTATATTATTAATTGGATATTGGATAGCCATGCAATTAATACCCGTTCCTGGTTATGGCCTTGGCAACCTCTCCCCAGAAGGAAATCTTGGTGCCTATATCGATCGCCTCATTCTGACCCAACAACATTTATGGGCAGGCAAACCATACGACCCAGAAGGGCTATTTAGTACCTTACCTGCCATAGTTACCGTTTTGATTGGCTACCTTACAGGAGAATGGCTCAAACATCAACCAATCAAAAGTCGCACCAGCTTAAATCTGGTAATTTCCGGCCTAAGTTGTTTAGTAGTTGGATATCTGTGGGGACTATTTNACCCTCCCCCCAGAAGGAATTTGTGTTGCATATTTCGCTCGCCTCATTCTGCCCCAACAACTTTGATGGGCAGGAAAACCATCCGCCCCAGAGGGGCTATTTAGTACCTTACCTGCCATAGTTACCGTTTTGATTGGCTACCTTACAGGAGAATGGCTCAAACATCAACCAATCAAAAGTCGCACCAGCTTAAATCTGGTAATTTCCGGCCTAAGTTGTTTAGTAGTTGGATATCTGTGGGGACTATTTTTTCCTATCAATAAAGCTTTATGGACAAGTTCCTATGTCATATTTACTGCCGGATGGGCCTTACTGTTGCTAGCTGCTTGTTATGAGGCGATCGAAGTTCGAGGTTGGCAGAAATGGGGACATCCATTTGAAGTGATGGGATTAAATGCCATATTTATATTTGTTGGGTCTGGATTTTTGGCAAGACTAATGATTTATAACAATATTGGTAGTGGAGAAAATGCTCCTAATATCAAAACATGGATATATGAACAATTTTTCCAATCTTGGTCTGGTTCATTTAATGGTTCTTTGATTTTTGCTATTGTCAATGTATTATTTTGGTGGGTAATTTCTGATTTAATGTATCGTGGTAGTTGGTTTCTTAAAGTTTAATCGATCTTGGTAGTCAGACAATAGTAATTCAGGGAGACAAATCAAAATTTTAACGAAGAACAAACTACCTGAGCAACCATGAATTTTTGTTTTAGTTACTATAGCAATCTACCCTTATATTGTAATATTTTATCTAGGGGTTTGGTCTCCAAAAAAGCCCGAAAATGGGATTTGGAAACCAAACCCCTACAGTTTTTTTCACNTACCTGAGCAACCATGAATTTTTGTTTTAGTTACTATAGCAATCTACCCTTATATTGTAATATTTTATCTAGGGGTTTGGTCTCCAAAAAAGCCCGAAAATGGGATTTGGAAACCAAACCCCTACAGTTTTTTTCACAAATCATTTCATACTGCCATATAGCATTTACATATTGAATATTAATAATCAAGAATCAACAATAGATTAAGGATAAAAATGCAACGGTCAGCTATAAGTTCCATTAATTCTCTAGTTGAAAACTTAGTAGAAGAAGTTAAACCAATGAAGCAAGCATTGGTTAAAAAGTTGAAAGCTAATCGCTAATAGCTGAATGCTTAGAATAAATGATATATTTTTATTTTGCATTGCTGAAACACGGTATGAAATTAAACTTTGGGTAAATTTTTAGCCAAAACATATAATGCAAATTTTACCTATTTCTTCTATGACAAGTCACCGAAAAACTCCTTTCTACCTACTGACTCAGTCCTCCTGACTCCTGACTTCTATAAAATCATGCATTTATTCAGGAACGCCTTTTATTTTTAGTTAAATATCAAAATATTTGAAAATGAACATGAACCAAGATAATTTTATAGTCCGTCCAATGACTTTAGCTGACTTAAAATTAGCTGTGAGTTGGGCTGCTGATGAAGGATGGAACCCCGGACTTGATGATGCCAATAATTATTATATAGCCGATCCTCAAGGTTTTTTAATTGGAGAATTAAACGGGGAACCAATAAGTTGTATCTCTGTAGTGAGATATAGTCAAAATTTTAGTTTTATTGGTGTTTATATTGTCAAACCTGAATGGAGAAAAAAAGGATTTGGCTTAAAAACTTGGCAGGAAGCCTTCAAGTTAATTAATAATCAACCTGCTGCTTTAGATGCTGTTTTGGAACAAGTTAATACTTACGGTAAATCTGGCTTTAAAACTGCTCATCGTCATCTCCGTTATCAAGGAATAATTCCTGGCAAAATATCTCAAGACATCAAAGACTTAAAAACTATTAATTTTGAGAAACTTTGTAGTTACGATCGCCTTTATTTTCCTGCCGAACGTCCTAATTTTCTCAAAGCATGGATTAATCAATCAAATGGTAAAGGTTATGGAATAATTAATGATGGAAATTTAGTTGGTTATGGGGTTATTAGAAAAGCCCAAGAATGATTTAAGATAGGTCCTATATTTGCTGAAAACCAAGAAATAGCAGAAAAGTTATTTTTGGCTTTGTGCAGTTATTCGGAGAATCAAAATGTTTATATTGATGTTCCTAATATTAATCAACAGGCTATTAATTTAGTTGAAAATTATCAAATGCAATGTGTTTTTGAATGTGTCAGAATGTATTCTGTTCGAGAACCAAATGTTGATTGGAAAAATATTTTTGGTGTGACTAGCTTAGAGTTAGGATAAACTTTCAAGATAATTTGATAGAGCCAATGAAAATCTCCAAAGTAGCCATCAAAAATATACCTTCTTTCTACTCCCAAAATTCTTAAACAAAACTCAGACGTTATAGTAAACATCGGCACAGATAGAAATTTTTCTCCATCCTTTCAAAAATCTAAGGTAGTCAATGAAAATCT
>NZ_LGSU01001077.1 GCF_002260545.1 Hydrocoleum sp. CS-953
GAATAGGGGGAAAGAATTGATTATTTATGTGAGATAAATGAGCTATAATATAAATAATTTCATCAAAACTATGATTGTTATATTTATTGATATTTTGTTTTGTGAAAGT
Source organism: Hydrocoleum sp. CS-953 (assembly GCF_002260545.1). Taxonomy (GTDB): domain Bacteria; phylum Cyanobacteriota; class Cyanobacteriia; order Cyanobacteriales; family Microcoleaceae; genus Trichodesmium. Next base: position 110 of record NZ_LGSU01001077.1, read on the forward strand.
ATTGAATATCAAATCACTTGATTTTGATTTATGGTCGTTAACTCTTCTTTTTAATCTATGTTTTATGACTTAAATACCCAGTTGAATTTAGGTTCTACTTTACAATATTTACAACTAGATAATGTGCAAATTGAAATCAATCAATCGGGAGTTGTAATTGCTGAAGTTTTTGAAGAAAATAGGCTACTTCCAGGTATTATTTTAACAAATTCGGGTGAATTTGTTGGCATGATTTCTCAAAATAAATTTCTCAAAACTGTGAGTCGCCAATATGGCAGAGAAATTTTTTTAAATCGTCCTATCACAATCTTATATGAATTTATTAAACATGAATTCTTAGTCTTACCGGGAGATACACCTATTGTAGATGCTGCTTATCAGGCAGTCAAAAGACCTCAAGAATATATTTATGAACCAATTGTGGTAGAGGTTTCACCAGGAAATTATCAAGTTTTAGAAACTCAAAATTTACTGATTGCTCAATCTCATATTCATCAANGTCCTATCACAATCTTATATGAATTTATTAAACATGAATTCTTAGTCTTACCGGGAGATACACCTATTGTAGATGCTGCTTATCAGGCAGTCAAAAGACCTCAAGAATATATTTATGAACCAATTGTGGTAGAGGTTTCACCAGGAAATTATCAAGTTTTAGAAACTCAAAATTTACTGATTGCTCAATCTCATATTCATCAACTTGCTAAAGATTTATTGCAGCAACAAAGTGAAGCACAACTGATTCAAAATCAGAAGTTGAAAACTTTAGGGGAAGAATTATTGGCTGCTAAAGAGACTGCTGAAGTTGCTAACCTTGCCAAAAGTGAGTTCTTAGCTAATATGAGCCATGAGTTACGCACTCCGCTAAATGGGATTATGGGTTATGCTCAACTCTTGCAAAACTCTAAGAAAATGGATCGGGAAGATAAAAGTCGAGTTGATATTATCTATCGTTGCGGTTCTCACTTACTGTCTCTGATTAATGATGTGCTTGACTTGTCGAAGATTGAAGCTGAACGGATGGAACTTTATCCGAGAGACTTTCATTTTCCGGCTTTTCTTGAAGGTGTGGTTGAAATTTGTCGTATTAATGCTGAACAAAAGGGGATTGCTTTCTCTTATCAATCTGTCATAGGTTTACCAGAAGGAGTTTGTGCTGATGAAAAACGACTGCGACAGGTGTTGATTAATTTATTGGGCAATGCTATCAAATTTACTGATGAGGGGAAGGTTACATTTACAGTTGGTAAAGCGACTGGTGGTAAGACTCGGTTTGAAGTTCGGGATACAGGAATAGGGATAAGTGCAGAACAAATAAAACAACTTTTTCAGCCATTTCAGCAGATTGAACAAAAAAGGGAACAACAAATAGAGGGAACAGGATTAGGATTAGCCATTAGCAAAAAAATTGTGGAACTGATGGGTAGTTGTATTNGAATACAACTACCCATCAGTTCCACAATTTTTTTGCTAATGGCTAGTTGTATTCAGGTACAAAGTCAGCCTGGAGTTGGTAGTATATTTTCGTTTGAGATAGATTTACCTTTAGCTCAGGAGTGGGTGAAGACTTGCCAGAGCGATCGCTGTGGTGAAATTATTGGTATTAAGGGTGCTGCTCCTACTGTTTTAGTAATAGATGACAAATTGGAAAATCGCTCTTTGTTAATCAAACTGCTTCAACCTATTGGTTTTAAGGTGATAGAAGCTAACGATGGTGAAGAAGGTTGGCAAAAAATTCAGATGTTTAATTCTCAGTTAGTAATTACTGATTTGTTAATGCCAATAATGGATGGGTTTGAATTGATTAAACAAATTCGGGCATCAGAAATTTATCCAGATGTGGCAATTATTGCTACATCTGCAAGTGTTTTTGAAACCGATCAAGACAAAAGTTTGTCAGTAGGAGCTAATGATTTTCTCCCTAAACCATTCACAACTGAAGACTTATTTCTTAAAATTAGACAACTATTAAATTTGGAGTGGGAGTATGAAGAAATGAATGATTCTCTAGCAAAGGTAGCTGATGAAAATGCAGAAATCATAGTTCCTCCTCCAATAAAAACTCTCGATAAATTTTATGAGTTAGCTATGAAAGGTAATCTCAAGGGAATTATGAGAAAAGCTAAGTCTCTAGAGCAACAAAATAAANTGATTCTCTAGCAAAGGTAGCTGATGAAAATGCAGAAATCATAGTTCCTCCTCCAATAAAAACTCTCGATAAATTTTATGAGTTAGCTATGAAAGGTAATCTCAAGGGAATTATGAGAAAAGCTAAGTCTCTAGAGCAACAAAATAAAAATTTTATCCCATTTGCTCAGAAAATTTCTAAATTAGCAGCAGATTTTCAAGACCAAGAAATTATTAAATTTATTTGTCAATATAGGACTAATTTCAATGGATAATATTATGAATAAATCAGATATAATTCTAATTGTTGATGACAACCCTGCAAATTTAGGTGTACTCTCAGACTTTCTGGATGAAACAGGTTATGAAGTTTGGGTAGCTAAATCTGGAGATATGGCACTGCAAAGAATAGAATATGCTCTGCCTGACTTAATTTTATTAGATATTATGATGCCAGGAATTNGGACTAATTTCAATGGATAATATTATGAATAAATCAGATATAATTCTAATTGTTGATGACAACCCTGCAAATTTAGGTGTACTCTCAGACTTTCTGGATGAAACAGGTTATGAAGTTTGGGTAGCTAAATCTGGAGATATGGCACTGCAAAGAATAGAATATGCTCTGCCTGACTTAATTTTATTAGATATTATGATGCCAGGAATTGATGGTTTTGAAACCTGTCGTTATCTCAAGGGTAAAACTGAAACTTGTGATATTCCTGTGATTTTTATGACTGCTCTTTCTGATACGGAAAGTAAGGTTAAAGGTTTGAATTTGGGTGCTGTTGATTATATTACTAAGCCATTTCAACAGGAGGAGGTTTTAGCTAGAGTTAAGTTACATTTAAAACTTTATAAATTAATGCGACAAGTTGCAGAACAAAATAAAACTTTAGAGCAAAAAGTGCAAGAAAGAACTTTTGAACTTAACCAGATGGTGGAAGAGTTAAAAACAATGCAAGTGCAATTAGTTCAAAATGAAAAAATGTCAAGTTTGGGGCAGATGGTGGCAGGGGTAGCCCATGAAATTAATAACCCGATTAATTTTATTTATGGTAATTTAGAACCTGCTGAAGAATATATTGAAAATATTTTAAATTTAATTGAAATGTACCAACTTTATCATCCGGAACCTGATGCTGAAATTAAAGCCTATCGAGAAGATATTGAATTAGAATTTTTGCGGGAGGATTTGATTAAGATTTTATCTTCGATGAAAATTGGAGCAAATCGTATTTTGGAAATAGTTAAGTCTCTGCGTAATTTCTCTCGTATTGATGGCTCAGAAATTAAAAAAGTAGATATCCATGAAGGAATTGATAGTACCTTAATGATTTTGCAAAATCGACTTAAAGCTAAACCGGAACATCCAGAAATTGAACTGATTAAAGAATATGGAAATTTGCCAGATGTGGAATGTTATCCGGGGCAATTAAATCAAGTATTTATGAATTTATTGGCTAACGGAATTGATGCTATTGAAGAATGTTATTCTGAAGGTAGTTTTAAAGAAGTTGAGAATAATTCTGGCAAAATTCGGATTTCTACAGAGTTGAATAATTCGGATGAAGTTGTGATTAAAATTGCTGACAATGCTAAGGGTATGAAAGAAGAGGTAGTTAATCGAATATTTAATCCTTTTTTTACTACTAAACCTGTAGGTAAAGGAACAGGAATGGGATTAGCAATTAGTTATTCTATTGTGGTTGATAAACATGGGGGGAAATTAGAATGTAACTCAAAAGTAAATGTGGGTACGGAATTTATTATTCGGATTCCCAGGAGAAGTAAGAATTCATTAATTGATAATTGATAATGGATAATTGATAATTACAAGAAGGTTAAAACCGTTACGGAATTGAATATAAGGAAATATTATTTCTTCTCTTGGTCGATTGGATATGGCGTTTAGCTGGCGCACAACTTTCCGTTCCGGAATGCTTCGCAAACGTTAACGGCTGTCGCCGACATNCCCTCCGGGACGCTTCGCGTTACATGTCGCGCAGCGAAACGCCATCCCATCCTAAGGTCATGCTCCGCAAACGACCGCTTTTTTCCCCTATCCAAGGGGAGGCTTCAAGGCGCGAATTATTTAATTATTAATTATTAATAATTCGGTAAGAAGTAAGAAGCAGAAGCAAGAAGGAGAAAGTGGGTTGGGATTCCCATTCCAAGCAATTGTAGACATCCTGTACATGGTGGGGTATTAAATCTATAAGGGAAAAAATAAATTATAATTGATCTTAATTTTGTTAAGCAATAAATATTAAGTTCCTATGCAAAATTAATTATACATTCTGTTGACTCTCTGTTCCCTGTTCCCTGTTCCCTGTTCCCTCTCTTAACGAGGAAATTCCTAAAAGCACAACTAGTTATTTAATAACTCCGAGGATATATGTTGACTATAACCGACCAAAAAGCCAGAATTATGATTGTTGATGATAACAGAAATAATTTAAGACTACTCTCTGATTTTCTTGATGAAATAGGATTTGAGGTATCGGTAGCTCCCTCTGGTAAAATTGCGATTGAACGAATTCAATATACAATACCTGACCTAGTATTACTTGATGTAATGATGCCAGAAATGGATGGTTTTGAAGTTTGTTCTATACTGAAAAATCATCCCTTGACTAAGGATACTCCAATTATTTTTATGACTGCTCTTTCAGACACCAATGATAAGATTAAAGGCTTTGAATTGGGTGCTGTTGACTATATAACTAAACCATTTCAACAAGAAGAGGTTTTAGTTCGGATTAGACTTCACTTAAAGTTACATTTTCTCCAGGTAACACTGGCAGAAAAAAATGAATTATTAGAGGGGTTAATCCAAAATTTAGAGCAAAAAGTTATACAGGGAAATACCAAGCTAGAACAAGCAACTGCGGAATTACATGAAACTCAAGCTAAGTTACTTCAAAGAGAGGTTAAGTTACAGTATAATTCTTTCCACGATCCTTTAACAGGTCTACCAAATAAAGTTAGATTTTTGGGTCAACTTGATCAGACAATTGAGTTTAGTTTAAATCACAATTATCATTATGCTTTACTATTGCTTGATATAGATCGCTTCAAGTTAATTAATGATAGTTTAGGGTATTCTAAAGGAGATATATTACTCCAAGAAATAGCTATTAGACTGCAAAATAGCATAGGAGTTAATAATTTATTAGCAAGGCTGAGTAGTGATGAATTTGTAATTTTATTAGAGGGAATAGAAAATCCATCTGAAGCTACTGAATTAGCGGAGCGTATTCAGCAAGAATATTTACAGTATCCTTATGAGTTAGACGGTTATCAGATATTTGTTAAGGCTAGTATTGGGATTACTTACAGCTTTTTTGGATATCATAATTCTACTGATTTATTCAGGGATGCTAACATAGCGATGCAAAAAGCTAAAGATTATGGAAAAACAGGATATGCTGTATTTGAACCTAAAATGCAAGTAGATGTTTTACAACGTTTAAATTGGGAAAATGAGCTACGTCAGGCGATTAAAAAACAGGAATTATTTCTGCACTATCAACCAATTATTAATCTTGTAAATAATTCATTGAAAGGTTTTGAAGCATTAGTTCGTTGGAATCATTCTAGTTGCGGACAAGTTTCTCCAGGAAAATTTATTCCAATTGCTGAAGAAACTAGATTAATACATGATATTGGGTGGTGGGTTTTGGAAGCAGCTTGTCAACAATTAAACTCTTGGCAACAACATTTTCCTGAATTTCAAAGTTTAGTTTTAAATGTTAATCTTAGCCCCCCACAATTAACGGCAGTAGACTTTATTCAACAATTAAAAATAATTTTAGAGCAGAATAATATATCAGGAGAAAATTTAAAATTAGAAATTACAGAAAGCTGTCTTTTAGAAGGTGTTGAACATCGGGATAAAATTTTCAATCAAATTAAAGATTTAGGAGTTAAACTTTGTATAGATGATTTTGGTACAGGATACTCTTCTTTGAGTCGTCTTTATGAGTTTCCTATAGATACATTGAAAATTGACCGGGCTTTTGTGAAGAGAATCGAGCCTAGTTCAGATAATATAACTATTGCTGCTATTATTACATTAGCTAAGAGTCTAAATATGGATATAGTTGCAGAAGGAATAGAAACCCCTTTACAACGAGATAAATTAAAAGATATGGGTTGCGAATTAGGTCAGGGTTTTTTATTTGCTAGACCTTTAGAATATCAGGCTGCTACTAGGATAATTCAAGATTTTAACGGACAATCAAAATAGTATATGGGAGATATTTACTAAACCTTAATAATATAAATTTTGATCTTTAATTAATATCTTACTTTCGGTAGTGGTGCATTGTATAGCAAT
>NZ_LGSU01001078.1 GCF_002260545.1 Hydrocoleum sp. CS-953
GAGTTTTAAGTTTTTTGAGAATTTTGATATTGATGATGAATTGTGGTACTACACCAAAATTGACGAGTCAAGTTCTTTTGAGAAGGAAGAATTTCTAGGTGATACTTACTTGCTGAATGGAAATGGGAAAGTATTAGCAGAATATAATGGTATAGATTTCCGTCAACTAAGTCGGAAGTTATTGTTGAGGACCTTTGGGTTAGATTTTAGTCAGTGGTACTATCAAATAGAATGGCAACCTGCTGCTTTGACTCCTAGTGAAACACAGGAACCAGGAACTTACCTACTATTTTGTCCTACAGGGGAATCAAATAGTAAGTCAAAACCATGGAGCGATAGTCTGAACTCCCAATTATTAGAACAAGGTCATCAGTGTATTGTTGTCTATCCAGGAGATAGTTACAAGAATTTATCTTCAGAAGCAAAACAACAAACGATTCAATTATCTCCAACAGACCCCGAACATTTCCAAAAGTTACTTGATGAGGTAAATGAATTAACAGAAGAATTGCCCTTGCAAGGTGTGATTCACCTCTGGAGTTTAGATACAGATGTAGCAGAGTTAGCAAAAGCAGAAGAGGTAATTTGTGGTAGTATTATCAACCTATTGCAAGGGATGCGATCGCTTGAACAATCACCTCCTCTGTGGTTAGTGACTCAAGGTGCTGCATTAGGATTTACTTCTCAGGAGTCAGAAGTCAGTAGTAATATTCAACCTCAACAAGCACTTTTATCGGGGTTAGGCAAATCCATAACTCTGGAGTATCCCCAGTTATACTGTCGTTGTTTAGACCTAGATCCTAATACTGAGGCATCAGAAAACTTAAAAGTTTTACTCGATGAGGTCGCCAACCATCAACCATCAACCAGTTGGGAAAATCAAATCCGCTATCGTCAAGGAGAACGTCAAGTAGCAAGACTAATTCAACCCAGGTTAGATACAGATGATGCCAAATTAACTATTGAGACCGAAGCAAGTTATTTAATTACTGGTGGTTTAGGCGCTCTAGGGTTAGAAGTGGCTCAGTTCCTAGTCAAACAAGGCGTTAAGAGTATAGTCTTATTAGGCCGCAAATCTCCTTCAGAAACTGCTCAGGAAAGTATTCAAGAGTTAGAAGCAGCAGGCGCTCAAGTTTCAGTATTATTGGGAGATGTGTCTGTGGAAAAAGATATGGTAGAGATTTTCCAACAGATACAAGATACCTTACCTCCTCTGAAAGGTGTAATTCATGCTGCTGGAGTTGTAGATGATGGATTTATCCAACAAATGAGTTGGGAACAGTTCACAAAAGTTACAGCTCCCAAAGTAGCAGGGACTTGGAATCTACATAAATTAACAAAAGATATACCATTAGATTTCTTTGTTTGTTTCTCCTCCCTAGTATCAATGTTAGGTTCTCCCGGTCAAAGTAACTATGCAGCAGCTAACGCCTTTATGGATGCAGTTGCCCAATACCGTCAGAATTTAGGATTACCAGGAGTGAGTATTAACTGGGGACCTTGGGCAAATATTGGCCTCGCTGCTCGCATGGGGGCACAACAACAAAGTCGTATAGAAAGCCAAGGTTTACAAGGAATTCAATCAGAGCAAGGGTTACAAGCTTTAGAAGAAGTATTAGCAACTCAGGAACCACAGATAGGAATATTTAATATTGACTGGTCACACTTGTTGAGTCAATTGGGAGCAGCAACTCCGCCATTTCTATCGGAAATAGCAAGTCAGCATCCACTCAAAGGAGCAAACCAGGGACCAAAACAACAGGAATTCATAGAAGAACTGAAGGTAGCAACAACTGAGCAACGCCAAAGTTCAATTGTGGATTATTTGCTTGGTATTGTTGCTAAAGTATTGAGATTGAGTAAAAGTGATTTACCAGACCCAGAAGAAGGATTCTTTAATTTGGGGATGGATTCCCTAATGGCACTGGATTTTGGCCGTATGATTCAGACAGATTTAGGGATTACTTTGTCCTCAACTTCTACTTTTGAGTATCCAAATATTCAGACTTTAGCTGAATATCTAGAGGGAATAATTCCGAAAATTGAGCAGACGGAAACTGAGTCTGAGACAACTGATACTGCCATTGATTTAAAAAATCTAATTGCAGAGGTTAGTCAGCTTTCAGCAGACAACATGGATGAAGCTATTGATGATGCTCTGAATCAACTTTATCAGTCTATTTATGTTGGAAATTAAGAAAGTTCCAATCAGTTAACAGTTCTCCGTAATTAACTAGCTATCAGCTATCAGCATTTCAGCTAGCCTCCAAAAGAGGAACTTCGTTAACAGCTTTTTGACCTGCTGAGTGCTGAATGCTATTAAAAAAAAGGAGAGTAGGGGTTTGGTCTCCAAACCCTATATAGAGAAAGGGAGTTAGATGCTCCCACTAACTAAAACCTCAGATGTACCAAACAAGGAATTAAACATGGAAGCTAGCTCCCAAACCCAACTGTCAAATCAGCAACGTCTTTTTTTAGAACTACAAGAAGCAACTGCAAACGCTGAACTGTCAAATCAGCAACGTCTTTTATTAGCAGTCAAACACGCAACTGCTAGGTTAAATGAAATTGAAACAGCAAGTACCGAACCAATAGCAATTATTGGTACTGCTTGTCGTTTTCCAGGAGGTGCTGATACTCCCGAATCTTACTGGGAATTTCTCAGAGAATCAAGAGATGGCAGAGTAGAAATTCCCAAAGAGCGATGGAATAATGACCAATACTACAATCCAGATCCAGAAGCACCAGGCAAAATCTATGTTCGCCACGGTTATTTTCTCCAACAACCCGTAGACCAGTTTGACCCCGCCTTTTTTGGCATTTCTGGGGCAGAAGCAAATAAGATGGACCCATCACAACGACTTTTGTTGGAAGTGAGTTGGGAAGCATTAGAAAATGCAGGTATTTCACCCAGGAGTTTGAAAAATACGGAAACGGGAGTATATATAGGTCAATGCTTTAATGATTATGCCTTGATTGGCATCAATTCTCTCCCTAATAACTTGGCTGATTTTTATTTAGGTCTAGGTACGGGGATGAATATTTCGTCGGGTCGGATAGCTTATGTTTTTGGACTGCAAGGACCAACTTTGACCCTAGATACAACTTGTTCTTCCTCCTTGGTTACTTTGCATATAGCTTGTCAGGGTTTGCGGAATGGAGAGTCTAACTTGGCTCTAGTCGGTGGAGTAAATTTAATGCTTCATCCCACTGTGACTCATGGGTTCTGTAAAAGTAGAGGATTATCTCCTGATAGTCGTTGCAAGACTTTTGATGCTAGTGCTGATGGTTTTGCCAGGGGAGAGGGTTGTAGCATAATTGTCCTCAAACGTCTTCGGGATGCTGTGGCAGATGGCGATCGCATTTTGGCTCTGGTGAAAGGTTCTGCGATTAACCATGATGGTCCTAGTAGTGGCCTGACAGTTCCCAATCAACAGGCCCAAAAGAAGGTACTTCGGCAAGCTTTGGCCAATGCCAAGGTAAACCCATCAGAGGTAGACTATGTTGAGTGTCACGGTACGGGAACTTCTCTGGGAGATCCTCTGGAAGTCAAAGCGATCGATGAGGTTTATTGTCAAGAAAGAAGTAAGGACGATCCTCTGATTTTGGGTGCGGTGAAAAGTAATGTGGGGCATTTGGAAGCGGCTGCGGGTGTTGCAGGTTTAATGAAGATTATTTTGGCTCTGCAAAATAAGGAAATTCCACCAAATCTTCACTTTAATAAACCTAACCCTCAGATTGATTGGGATAAAATTTCGGCAGAGGTAGCAACAAGTGCGATACCTTGGGAAAAACCAGATAAACCTCTGTTGGCAGGAATTAGTGGATTTGGCATGAGTGGTACTAATGCTCATGCTATCTTACAATCAGCACCAGAACAGGTGAAAAGTAAAAATGAGACAGAGCGATCGCTCCATGTATTAACTCTGTCCGCTAGAACCCAAAAAGCTTTGGCAGATTTGGTGGTTCGTTATCAAAATTACCTGGAAAAAGAAAATAATGAGGATGAATTAGGTGATATTTGTTATACAGCTAATATAGGACGTGCCCATTTGAATCAAAGATTAGCAGTTATTGCAGCTAACAAAGCGGAGCTATTGGAGAAATTAACGGCTGAGGAAATATTCTCAGGACAGGTATCAAGTAGCACCATACCAAAGGTGGCTTTCTTATTCACAGGTCAAGGTTCCCAATACGTTAATATGGGTCGGGAATTATATGAGCAAGCACCAGTTTTCCGACAGGCGATCGAGCGGTGTAATGAAATTTTCAGTGCAATTGTTGAGGAACAAGAAGAATCAGACAAAATTTCTCTGTTAGATGTTATGTATTCTGACACTGAAGAAGATTCATCCCCCCTACACCAAACAGCTTATACTCAACCAGCACTATTTGCCATAGAATACGCCCTAGCTAAATTATGGGAATCTTGGGGAATCAAACCAAATGTAGTCATGGGTCACAGTGTAGGTGAATATGTGGCAGCAACAATAGCGGGAATCTTTAGTTTAGAAGACGGATTAAAATTAATTACTGCCAGGGGACGATTAATGCAAGAGTTACCCCCAGGAGGAGAAATGGTTTCTGTTATGGCATCAGAATCAAAAGTTCGTCCTCTCCTGACGAATTACACAGATAAAGTAGCTATGGCAGCGATTAATGGACCTGCAAGTGTGGTGATTTCTGGGGAGTCAGAAGCGGTAAGGGCGATCGCTACTAAGTTAGAGTCAGAAGGAATTAAAACGAAACAACTGCAAGTATCTCATGCTTTCCATTCACCTCTAATGGAACCAATGTTAGAGGAGTTTGAGGAGATAGCTAATCAACTTGACTATAAGACACCCAGGATTCCGGTAATATCTAACGTCACAGGGACAAAGGCAGATAGTAGTATTACTACCGCTAAATATTGGGTAGATCATGTCCGACAACCGGTTAAGTTTGCCCAAAGTATGGATGCTGTGCAGCAACAGGGAATTGATATTTTCCTAGAAGTAGGACCAAAACCAATATTATTAGGTATGGGGCGTCGATGTTTGCCAGAAGATGCAGGTGAGTGGTTGCCATCATTACGTCCTAATGTGGATGAATGGCAGCAAATACTTTCTAGTCTATCAGAATTGTACGTTCGGGGAGCAAAAATAGATTGGTCAGGATTTGACGGAAATTATCAGCGACAAAAAGTGGCCTTACCTACTTATCCTTTCCAACGACAAAGGTATTGGATAGAAAATGAGAAGTCGGGGTTATCAGAATCAACTCTTACTCAGATAACAGACACAGCAACAGAAACTTTAACCAAGCAACTAGCAGAAACAGGTAATCTCTCAGAAAGTGAACTGGAGTTAGTGCCGAAAATACTAGAGTTGCTGAAACAACAACAGTTCAAACCTGCTATAGAGTCGGAGCAAAAGTCTACAGAATCAGAAGATTTAGTTTCCCCTTCATCAGTAATAGATATTGAGAAGTTGCAAGCTGCTCCAGTAGCAGAACGTAAGTTGATGGTAGTAGAATATTTGCAGAAGTTGGCAATTAAGGTACTGCAATTAAATACTTCTGAAGGTTTAGACCTCAACGAATCTGTTCTAGAATTAGGTTTTGATTCTTTGAGCGTTGTGGAACTCCGGAGCAAAATCGAAAAACAACTAGCAGTAACTATACCTGCTAGCTTAATTTTGCAAGGTCCTAGTATCATGGAATTAGCAGAAGCATTGGTTGAACAATTGACTGATAGTGGTTCTGACCAAACTCCAGTTGAGGCCAAAAAAGAAGGCGGTTGGATTGCATACCACAAACCAAAACCTAATGCAAGTACCCGTTTATTCTGCTTCCACCCCTGGGGTGCCAGTGCTTCTATCTATCAACAATGGTCTGATGCTTTGCCTCCAGAAATAGAAGTGTTACCCATTCAACTACCAGGAAGACAAAGACGTCTTCAGGAACAACCTTTTACAGATTTTGCCAGTCTAATTGAGGTTTTAGCAGATGTCCTTTCTCCTTATTTAGATAAACCTTTTGCTTTCTTTGGTCATAGTATGGGAGCGTTTATTGCTTTTGAGCTTGCCTATTTTCTCGAAGAAAAACATAATTTGAAACCAATGCAGTTGTTTCTAAGTGGTGTAGTTCCACCATCAGATAATACTTTGTTAGAAAAAATAGAATCTCTTTCAGAAGCAGAACGACTCAATTATCTTCTAGAAATTTCAGAAATTCCCAAAACTATTTCTGAAGATCCATCGCTTTTCAATGAATTAATGAATATCTTTAAGGCAGATTTTCAACTGTTAAAAAGTTACTACTATCACTATGTAGAGAAAAAGCCACTAAATTGCCCCATCTCTAGTTTTAGTGGAGTAGATGATAATACACTTAGCGATCGCCAACTTTCTCATTGGTCTGAGTATACTAACAGCAACCTCAAAATAGATCGGATACCTGGTAAACATATGTTTATGTTTTTGAAAGATAGCCAAAAATTACTTTTGGAGCTAATTTCTCAAGAACTTTTACCAGAATTAATTACTCAATAAATTATTAGGGTGCAAAGTTTGCACCCTTTTCTAATAAAATTTAAAATTAAGGAGGGT
>NZ_LGSU01001079.1 GCF_002260545.1 Hydrocoleum sp. CS-953
CGCTGATAGTGCTGTTAACCAGGGATTGACATTTCTACTGGCCAGTAAGTAATCTGTTGTTGTGTTTTGTTTTTGGGTTGCAGAGTGCTACTCATTTAATTAAAATGGAAAAACAAATTTGGATTGCGATCACATTTATTGCCTTTTTATTGTCATTTACAATAGTAGGCATTTACTCTGCAACCCAAAAACAAAACACAACAACAGATTACTTACTGGCCAGTAGAAATGTCAATCCCTGGTTAACAGCACTATCAGCGATGGCAACTGGTCAGAGTGGGTATCTATTTATTGGTGTGATTGGTTTTACCTACAAAGTCGGATTTTCTTCTATTTGGATACCCGTCGCCTGGGCAATAGGAGACTACATTGCTTGGTGGTTAGTATTTAAAAGGTTAAGGTTAGTTTCTCAGCAAACAAACTCAGATACAGTTTCCTCATTCTTAGGTCAAGAAAATCTGGAGCAAAAAAATCAAGGGCGTTTGATTACAATAATTTCAGCGTTAATTATTATAGCATTTCTCGGTACTTATGCCTCCGCTCAATTGGTAGCAGCAAGCAAAGGACTAAATGCTATATTTGGCTGGAACTATCAACTAGGAGTTATTATAGGAGCTGTAATTGTAGTTGCCTACTGTTTTTCAGGAGGTATTCGTGCTTCTATCTGGACCGACTCTGTGCAGGCAGTTTTAATGATAGGATCTTTATGGGTTTTGTTTATAATAAGTTTAATTGCCTGTGGAGGGTTTGGAGAACTTTGGGTCAAACTTAATGCCATTGACCCCACCCTCACAAATTGGATACCTGCTAATTTACCTTGGGGATTTTTTCCTTACTTTTTGGGATGGGTGGTGGCAGGGTTGGGTGCTGTTGGTCAACCTCATATATTAGTGAGAGCAATGGCAATTGACTCGGCAGATAATATAGCCTTAGCTCGTAACATAAAATTTGTCTGCGGTCAAATGAATTCTGCTACAGCTTTTGGGATAGGATTAACTGCAAGAGTATTGTTGCCCGACTTAATAACATCAGGAGACCCAGAGTTAGCANGATGGGTGGTGGCAGGGTTGGGTGCTGTTGGTCAACCTCATATATTAGTGAGAGCAATGGCAATTGACTCGGCAGATAATATAGCCTTAGCTCGTAACATAAAATTTGTCTGCGGTCAAATGAATTCTGCTACAGCTTTTGGGATAGGATTAACTGCAAGAGTATTGTTGCCCGACTTAATAACATCAGGAGACCCAGAGTTAGCATTACCTAATTTATCTATAGGATTATTGCCAGCAGTTTTGGTAGGATTGATGTTAGCAGGACTATTTTCAGCAGCTATTTCGACAGCAGATTCCCAAATTTTATCATGTTCTGCTGCACTAAGTCAAGATTTAGTCGAGAGTGCTGCTCAGTCTTATAGAAAGGCTAAAATTGCAACCCTGGTTGTTACCGCTATTGTATTAGCGATCGCTCTAGGAGCAGATAATAGTGTATTTGGTTTGGTAATTTTCTCTTGGTCAGTTTTAGCTTGTGGTTTAGGTCCATTATTGGTATTGCGGGTCTGGCAAAAACCTGTAAGTGTGCCAGTAGCAATTATAATGATGATTATTGGTATAGTCGTTTCCATGCTCTGGAAGTTAGGGCTTAACCTATCAAGTGCTACTTATGAAGTATTTCCAGGTATGGCAGCAGGCTTTATTGTTTATGGGATTGCTAATTTTCTGATTAAGCCTAAAAACTTCAGTAAAGAATAAAATCATACTAAATTATTGTGTATTGAGATTTTATATTCCCTATTCCCTATTCCCTATTCCCTATTCCCTGACTAATGAAATTAATTTAAGATATGAAATCAAGAATTTCATTCCCTATTCCCTATTCCCTATTCCCTATTCCCTGACTAAAGATGAACGCTCAAGCTAAAGTATTACTATTCAACCATTTATCACTATTACCGATAGACTCCTTAGCTGCATTATTTGGTAGCTTGGTTTGTTTATCCTTAACACCAATTTTCATCCGTTTCAGCGAATATGAACTTGGTCCAAATGCTACAATATTTAATCGTTTTTGGATTGCAGCTATAGCCTTTGGGTTACTGAGCCAATTACTAACGGTGCGTCGCCGAAAACGAAAAAATGAAACTAAAATTGAACCAGAGAAACCCCATCTAGCTAACACAGCAAAGCTACTGATAGCAGATGGGGTTCTTTTATCTATTGGTTTGATATTCTGGTCTTGGTCTCTAACTCAGACAACAATTGCTCACTCTAGCATTATGCATAATTTAGTGCCTATCTTTACTGTCTTAGGAGCATGGTTAGCTTTGAGTCAAACCTTCGATCGCCGATTTCTACTGGGTCTGTTTGTAGCAATTATTGGTTCTGCCTTATTAGATATCAATGACCTTTTATCATTNCTTTGGGTTACTGAGCCAATCTCTAACGGTGCGTCGCCGAAAACGAAAAAATGAAACTAAAATTGAGCCAGAAATCGGTGATATCGAGCACACAGCAAAGCTACTGATAGCAGATGGGGTTCTTTTATCTATTGGTTTGATATTCTGGTCTTGGTCTCTAACTCAGACAACAATTGCTCACTCTAGCATTATGCATAATTTAGTGCCTATCTTTACTGTCTTAGGAGCATGGTTAGCTTTGAGTCAAACCTTCGATCGCCGATTTCTACTGGGTCTGTTTGTAGCAATTATTGGTTCTGCCTTATTAGATATCAATGACCTTTTATCATTCAGAATTAGTGAACAACTACTAGGAGACTTAGCAGCCTTACTTTCAGCAGTATTTTTTGGCATACACCCACTCATCATTCAGAAACTTCGGACTCACTTAAGCCCAGTCACAATTATGAGTTGGTCTTCAACAACCAGTGCTTTATTGCTCTTACCTGTAGCTCTAATTGCTGAGAATCAACTTTTTCCCAACTCATTAACTGGTTGGCTTGCAGTAATTGCTCAAGCTATTGTCGGTCAAATGCTAGGTATAGGTCTTTGGGCCTATTGTTTGAAAAAATTATCTGCTGGGTTTACTAGCTTAGTTGCATTATTTATTCCGGCTCTTAGTGCGATCGAAGGTTGGGCAATTTTCTCAGAAAACCTTAACCTATCGACTTCGGTAAGTNAACTTTTTCCCAACTCATTAACTGGTTGGCTTGCAGTAATTGCTCAAGCTATTGTCGGTCAAATGCTAGGTATAGGTCTTTGGGCCTATTGTTTGAAAAAATTATCTGCTGGGTTTACTAGCTTAGTTGCATTATTTATTCCGGCTCTTAGTGCGATCGAAGGTTGGGCAATTTTCTCAGAAAACCTTAACCTATCGACTTCGGTAAGTTTCTTGATAATTTTATGGGGAATGTATTTGGCAATCTCTAGTACATCTGCTCTAAACTCAGAAGTTGAGTCTTCTCATTAAATATAAGTTTAATTACTGCATCTACCAAAATTTTCTCTTATATAAAATCCGGTTATACAGTAATTGCACTTATTACTTTCTATGAATACAGATATTCTTAAATACAAGTTATACAATTTTATTAGTTCCAATCTTTTCTTTCTCCTGACTCCTGACTTCTGACTCCTGACTCCTAGAGGGATATGATAACTAATTACCCGCATTTTATATTAATGTATATATCTTTAGATATTTGCAATTAATATCATGTCCGCTGGTATCGGAGCGTGTAAAAGTTGGGGAAATATTTACCTGATCTAAGGTTTTTCCTTCCCTCCTTCTTCTTCCTTCTTCCTTCTTCCTTCTTCCTTACCTTCTCTATACAATACCGATGCTACCGGACATGATATAACAATTAATTAAAATTAATATTTGTGAACTAACAATCAAAGTTACTATTGAATTAGCAGAACAATAGAGAATAATTAGTAATGAAATTAGAAATAATTAATCAAAATCAACATTCTTCCTCAGCTATAATTCCTACATTACGGGTATTACACCTAGCTGGTTCCTGTGTTTCAGACTTCTATTACAACCTATCAATACTCTATGCTAAAGAAGTAGTCCAACCAGTTGGTGTCAGTAGTTATTATGCAGTGGTAGATCCTGATGGTTTTTGGCAGTTGGGAACATCTTTAGACTCATTGTCGGAGAAAATGTCACTCCAGGATATGACACCGCGACTACCTCAGATTGATGTTGTAGTTCCCCATATGTTCTGTTTTCCAGGGATGACCAGTTTCCGAGCATTTTTTGAGGATATTCTCGGTATACCTGTAGTGGGTTCACCATCTCATTGTACCTCACTAGCAACTAACAAAGCTCAGACACGCAGCGTTGTGTCTGCATCTGGGGTCCGAGTGGCTAATGCGCAGCAANATGCTAAAGAAGTAGTCCAACCAGTTGGTGTCAGTAGTTATTATGCAGTGGTAGATCCTGATGGTTTTTGGCAGTTGGGAACATCTTTAGACTCATTGTCGGAGAAAATGTCACTCCAGGGATATGACACCGCGACTACCTCAGATTGATGTTGTAGTTCCCCATATGTTCTGTTTTCCAGGGATGACCAGTTTCCGAGCATTTTTTGAGGATATTCTCGGTATACCTGTAGTGGGTTCACCATCTCATTGTACCTCACTAGCAACTAACAAAGCTCAGACACGCAGCGTTGTGTCTGCATCTGGGGTCCGAGTGGCTAATGCGCAGCAACTAAGGCGGGGAGATACTTTAACAATGAAGCCTCCTTTTGTGGTGAAACCAACCTCGGAAGACAACTCTTTAGGCGTGACATTGGTGTGGGATGAATCTCAGATAGAAGCAGCATTGGATAAGGGGTTTGAATTAGATGAGACTTTGTTAGTTGAAGATTATATTCCTGGAAGAGAATTGCGTGTGGCTGTGGTTGAGCGCGAGGGTGAGTTGCAAGTGTTGCCGATGATAGAGTATTTAGTCACAGAAGAACACCCTATTAGAACGCTGCATGATAAATTGGAACTCCAATCTGACGGAACTCCTGGAAAGCAACCTGAGAAACCTACAGTAAAGCCAATTTGTCCTGCGAATGTCACCCCAGAATTATTTGAGAAACTAGGGAATGCAGCTAAAACGGCTCATATTGCATTGGGTTGTCGCGATTATTCTTTGTATGATTTCCGGGTACACGCGGAAACCAATGAGCCATATTTGCTAGAGGCAGGCTTATTTTGGACTTTTGGAAAAATAAGCATGATTACGCGGATGCTTCAAGCTGATGGGCAAAGTCTGGAAGATGTGGTTTTGGAGTTGTGGAGTACAGCAGCAGGGCGGACTCGCGTAGCTTGTGGTTCCTTGTTTAAGTGGAATTAAAGGAGGTGTTCAATCGAAATACTAGGAATTAGCGAAAAACTAAGGTATAAAGCCTCCCCTTTTAAGGGGATAATAAATAAAAATTTTGCTGTTTGTCAATCCTCTTATTTTCAAGGAGAGATAATTCTAAATTCTTAATTCTAAATTCTTAATTCTTGAAGCACCCAAACAAGAAACCGGGTTTATTCCCTTAATTATTTTCAACCCACAAAATTTCCTTGATCAACCCGGTTTCTGAGAACAATAAAACCTACCACTTAACTACTAAAGATGTTATCTCGGAACAACATTTCAAAAACAAACTCCTCCCTGAATTCTCCTAAACTCGGTATTATCGGATGTGGCAATATTGGAGGGCGACAAACTGCTAATTTTATCGCCCACGGTTACTCGGTTTATATCTATGACATCAATTTAGATAGAATGGCAGAGTTAGAATCTTTGGGCGCTCATGTTACCCATAGTTGTGCCGAACTTGGTACTTATTCAGATGTGATTTTTACTTCTCTACCTACTCCTGGTGATGTTGTCAGTGCTGTGCTAGAGGGAGAAAACAACCTGAGTCAAGGATTGCGAAGTGGTAGTATTTATATAGATATAACCACTAATTCTCTAGAAACAATATTTAGACTTCACAACGCTATGGAGAAACTAGGGGTTGAGATGTTAGATGCTCCTTTTAATGATTGCCCTGAAGGTGCAAAAAGTGAGGGAGGTATGGGTTTAGCTGTTATGGCAAGTGGTTCAAGGAAAACTTTTGAGCGAGTCGAACCTATCCTCAAGCTGATGGCTGACCACGTTCTCTATTGTGGAGAAGTTGGTAATGGAACTCAATGCAAACTTATCCATAATGCGGTGAATGCGGTTGCCGTTCAAGCAGTTACAGAAGGCATTACACTGGGTTTAGCTCAGGGACTACCGCTACAAACTATTTGGGATGCTTTGCGTTTCGGTGCTTTTGGTCAGAACGCTGGAGATATTCATGGTTTGCCTCACTATTGGTTTTCCCGACGTTGTGATGACTTGTCTGAGCATCCTGACTTTACTGTTAAATTACTGCATAAAGATTTGCGACTAGCTCTGGATATAGCTAGTCAGCAAAATATATCTGTTCCTCAGTTGAGTTTGACAGTTAAAGATTATGAAGAGGCAGTGCGCAAGGGTTTCTCTGATTATGCTACTACTAAAGTTCGATGTTTACAGGAAGAGCGAGCTAGAGTAGTTGCTAAAGCTACAGAGGGCGATCGCTTCTAAATAGTTGGGGAGTGTGGGGAGGGTGGGAAG
>NZ_LGSU01000108.1 GCF_002260545.1 Hydrocoleum sp. CS-953
TCTCGATCTATTCTAATGAGTTATTGTTTTAATCCTATCTGCAAAAATCCACAAAACTCTCCGAAGGCTGAAATTTGTCAGAATTGCAATTCACCATTATTACTAATTCCTCAAGAAATAGAAACAAAGAAAATTATTCCGTCAGTAGATAATAATTCCACAATAACTAACCAGTCTCATTACCGCATCCTTAAACTTATTGGATATGGTGGTTTTGGTAGAACTTTTTTGGCAGTAGATGAAGCAAATACTCCAGAAAAAGTTTGTGTAATTAAACAGTTTTTTCCCCAGAATAAAAATTATCATCAAAATTATCCTCCATCCTCAGAAAAAATTTCTGGTAGTCGGGAACTTCAGGTAAAAACAACCTCTGAAAAAGCTGTTGAATTATTTCAGCAAGAAGCGCAACAATTAAAAACTTTAGGCAGTCATCCTCAAATTCCTAAGTTGTTCAAATATTTTCAGCAAGACGAACAACAATATCTCGTTCAAGAATATATTGAAGGTAAAAATCTTGCTCAAGAATTAGCCGAAAAAGGTGTCTTTACTGAGGCTAAAATTCGGGAATTATTAAATGATTTATTGCCAGTATTACAGTTTGTCCATAAATCTCAAGTTATTCATCGAGATATTAAGCCNCCTCAAATTCCTAAGTTGTTCAAATATTTTCAGCAAGACGAACAACAATATCTCGTTCAAGAATATATTGAAGGTAAAAATCTTGCTCAAGAATTAGCCGAAAAAGGTGTCTTTACTGAGGCTAAAATTCGGGAATTATTAAATGATTTATTGCCAGTATTACAGTTTGTCCATAAATCTCAAGTTATTCATCGAGATATTAAGCCAGAGAATATTATTCGTCGCACTACAGGTAAACTTGTTTTAGTAGACTTTGGTGCTGCTAAGTTAGTAGAAAAAAAAGGTTTGCCTCAAACAGGTACTATTATTGGTAGTGCTGCTTATACCGCTCCCGAACAACTTATGGGTAAAGCAGTTTTCGCCAGCGATCTTTATAGTTTGGGTGTTACTTGTATTCATCTATTGACTCAAGTCTCACCCTTCGATCTATTTGATAGTAGAAATAGTAAATGGGTGTGGCGAGATTATTTAAAAGTATCTGTTAGTGAGGAACTTGGTAGAATTTTAGACAAAATGTTGCAAGGTGCGACTAATCGGCGTTATCATTCTGCTGTTGCTATTATGAGACATCTGAACCCTCAGTCTACTTATATGGAGACTGTTTATTTTTCTACTTCTTCAACAGTTCCGAAAAAGTTAACTCTACAAGCAGAAATTCGACGAGAGTTGCAGGAAGTTTTAGCTTTTGAGTCGGTAAAAGTTCAGGTGAGTCGCGTCAAGAAAACCTTAACTATTGTGATTAGTAGAAAATCAGACAAAAAGGTTAATTATGCTCAAATTTTAAAGATAATTTC
The DNA here is from genome assembly GCF_002260545.1 of Hydrocoleum sp. CS-953. Classification (GTDB taxonomy): domain Bacteria; phylum Cyanobacteriota; class Cyanobacteriia; order Cyanobacteriales; family Microcoleaceae; genus Trichodesmium. Next base: position 1,434 of record NZ_LGSU01000108.1, read on the forward strand.
AGCTAAGTTGACTGATTTGAATTTGCCGAATATAGATAAGGTAAAATTGTTAGGTAGAGCTAAGGATAAGACTGTACCAGAGTGGCAAAAAATATTGAGAATTGATCGTAAAGCTAGATGGAAAAATAAAATTGTGAGGCTGCAAAAAACAGAGAATTTTATCAAGCTATCACAATTAAGAACTCAGAGTTTTTGGTTAGCTAGATTTAGGGAAAGAGAATTTTGGTTAGATGCTTTGATGTTTGGTTTAGTTGGATTTATATTTGGTTATCGAATAATTATTTGGCATCCCCTAATAGCTGTGATAATTGCCTCAGCTTTTATGACAGTTAAACATCAAGTGGGAAAACAGAATAAATTAGCAACTAATAATTTATTTGCTACAGTGGCAACCGTATTTTTAATAGTAGGTTTGTTAGGTTTGAGATTTTGGATTGATGATATTTTTGGGTTACTTTTAGGTTGTTTATTTGTAGCTCTACCAATATTTTATGTTAGGGAGGAAATGGGAATTTAAAATTTATAATTTATAATTTATAATTTATAATTTATAATTTATAAACTATGAAATCAGGAGTCAGGATGAATAACTTCGATGCCATTTCTTATTGTGCAAAAAACTGTAGGGCTTTGGTCTCCAAACCCCATTTTCCTTGCTCCTTCCTTCTTCCTTCCTCCCTCTTCCTTATTCCTTCAACTAAATGACAAACACACCCAAAAAATCTAGTTTAGTAATTCACATTACCAGTCCGAAGT
>NZ_LGSU01001080.1 GCF_002260545.1 Hydrocoleum sp. CS-953
ATAGTTAGCAAGATTCAAAGTCTTTTTTTGACAATTATTAGTCGGTTAGTATAGGTTTTTCCTACTTTTAACGACTCCCCCAACCTCCCACACTTCCCACACTTCCCCACCCAATCATATATAGCATTCATGCATGAGAAATGGTATTAGCCGTAGGGGTGATTTCCTAACGGAAAGCTTTGCAGAATGCAAAACGCGAATCACCCGTACAGAAGTCAGGAGATTGAGAAATAAAATAGGGAAAAAAGTAGAATCTAGGCCCCCAGACTTCCCACACTCCCAATCTATAGGTTTCTATACATTCAAACTCTCTTCTCTTCTCTTCTCTTCGCACCTGACTCCTTACTCCTCCCTCATTATTTATAACTATTCAACCAGACATAATATTACCTAATTATTCAGTAATAATTCAAAAGATTGCCGTAAAGATTTAATATCTCCCACTCTTGCCACTAAAAGTTTATCTTTTCCAGCATCTTTTAAGCGATAATTCNGACTTCCCACACTCCCAATCTATAGGTTTCTATACATTCAAACTCTCTTCTCTTCTCTTCTCTTCGCACCTGACTCCTTACTCCTCCCTCATTATTTATAACTATTCAACCAGACATAATATTACCTAATTATTCAGTAATAATTCAAAAGATTGCCGTAAAGATTTAATATCTCCCACTCTTGCCACTAAAAGTTTATCTTTTCCAGCATCTTTTAAGCGATAATTCCAATACTGAACACTATCAGCGTTATTCATCCAAAAATTAATCACCGTTTCTACAACTTTATCTACTCTCCAACTACGATGAGTAGAAACTGTTTCTACAGATTTTAGAAACACATCTAGGGAACACTTATGGTGTCCTAAATATTCTACATTTAAGTTATTTTCTACTTGTAATTTTTGTTGCTGATTAAAAAAATGTAGGACTGGAGAAATACCTAAAAGTTCAAAAGTATATCGCATTTATCCTTTTCCTCCTCAGAATTTGTCAAATTATTATATATAGTAATCTCTTTTAGTTGTGAGATATTGTATCCTTAAAAAAAATAGAACAAGTCAAATTCTCATAACTGATTTAGGATTACTAAACTACCGTTAAAATTAGCACTCACCTTGAAAGACTGCTAATTTATCCAACTCTATAAAACAGATGCAAAACTTTTATTTATTGCTTGATATATCGTCAAAGTTTAATGGCTTACATTTAGCAATCTTCCATGATGAGTGCTAATAGTTTGCCTAATCAAATTTTGCGGTTTCAGAGCTTATATTATGATTTAGATAATACTAATTTAGTAAACCAGTTTTTGTCAAATTATTTACATTGTAGACAGTATATTTTTTACATAACTTTACATAGTCTGATTTTGAGTTTTTTTGATATCTATAAAGCAGTCCTATTTTGGTTATGTAAAAAATCTCTTAAAATCAGGGAACAGTAGTAAGAGTTTCAGACTTGATTATCTATATTTTGCTTTGATAAATCCTGCACAGATTGCGATAATCTTATCTAGTGTAGTGCCGTGTCAAGCTTAAAATAGTGGAATAGATTTTTGATGTCAAGCTTTGAAAAATCAGCATCCTACCATTTTTATAAAGTAACATTTAAGGCTTGACACGGCAGTAGTGGACTGTTTCAGCTAAAACTGTGCAATAGATTTTTGTTTCTAGGTGTCTTTTTCTCCCCACCCGGACCACACTTCCCACCCTCCCTACACTCCCTATCTAACGCACCATTTAAGATGAAACAACCCAGTAGTGAGCTTTTAAGTAGTCAGGACTTACACAAAATATTAAATTACACACCATCTGTAGGGGCGATTTCGTTCCGAATTGTCGCAAACGCGTTTTGCATTCTGCAAAGCTATCCTAGGTCATGCTCCGCATTTCCTGACGGAATGCTCCGCTTTCCATGTCGGCTCAAGCGCCGAAACGCTTTTTCCTGACGGAAATCGCCCCTACTCAATATGGCGGTTCTGCGTAAGTCCTGTGTAGTTATAAGACAAATCTGTATATACCTGATTTCCTGTCGCTTTTTCCTCAAAAAAATTCTCAAAACTTAAATATAAATGCTATATTAGTAGATTGTGATTTCTAAATACTTAGAGTTTTTCTATAACAACAAGATTACTGACTAAACTTGGCCTTATAGATAATTGTGATTAAGTCCGGTGAGATGACTACCACAAAAGAAGTGAGGAGAAAGAAAACATCCTTGAGAGCTACCTTGACCTCTATCTACTGCCAATAAGTAAATGAAGAGAGATGTACCTCAAAGATGTACGATAAAGATTAGAAAATTTAATCTTTCTCATATAGTAGTCAATAATAGAGAGGAATCACCTTGACTCAGTATCCAAATGGTATACCAGCACACGGTGGCCACCTAATTAATCGGATTGCCACACCAGCAGAACGACAAGAATTCATGGAAAAAGCTGAAAGCTTGCCAAAGGTACAATTAGACAAGCGGGCTCTTTCAGACTTAGAAATGATAGCTATAGGAGGCTTTAGCCCTCTCAATGGCTTTATGGAAGCAGATGACTATGAAAGCGTAGTCATTGATATGCGTCTCAAAAATGGACTGCCTTGGAGTATACCTGTAACATTATCAGTCTCAGAAGAAGTAGCAGATTCAATCAAAGAAGGAAGTTGGGTGCGTCTAGATTCTCCAGAAGGAGAATTTGCAGGAGTTTTAGAATTAACTCAAAAGTTCCGCTACAATAAAGCCCATGAAGTAACCAATGTTTATCGCACAGATGAAGAAAAACATCCAGGAGTGAAAGTTGTTTATGATGCTGGCCCAGTTAACTTAGCAGGTCCAGTCTGGTTATTAGAGCGTCATCCTCACCCATTATTTCCCAAATATCAAATAGATCCAGCCGAGTCCAGAAAACTCTTCCTAGAAAAAGGTTGGAATACAGTAGTTGGTTTCCAAACCCGTAACCCGATCCACCGTGCCCACGAATATATTCAAAAATGTGCTTTAGAAACAGTAGATGGTTTATTTCTACATCCTTTGGTGGGTGCTACCAAATCAGATGACATTCCTGCTGATGTCAGGATGCGTTGTTACGAGATTATGTTAGAAAAATACTTTCCTCAAGACCGAGTAATGATGGCCATTAATCCTTCGGCTATGCGTTATGCTGGCCCACGGGAAGCAATTTTTCATGCTTTAGTGCGGAAAAATTATGGTTGTACCCACTTCATTGTTGGTCGAGATCATGCTGGGGTAGGGGATTATTATGGAACTTATGATGCTCAATATATCTTCGATGAGTTTGAACCCGGAGAGTTAGGTATCGTTCCGATGAAGTTTGAACACGCTTTCTACTGTACTCGTACCAAAGGTATGGCCACAAGCAAAACAAGTCCAAGTATCAAAGAAGAAAGAATTCATTTATCAGGGACAAAAGTACGAGAAATGTTACGTCGGGGTGAGTTACCACCACCAGAATTTTCACGACCAGAAGTAGCAGCAGAGTTGGCTAATGCAATGAAAGCTCAGGCAAATTAACAGAAATTTTTCTGGTATAGCCCTCAAAGATAAGGCATAATTAGAAAATGGAGGCGGGTTATGAAAGTTATACCTTAGTTAAAGGTAAGCTTTAAACCCGCCTTTAAGAGTTAGGTAAAGAAACTCTGATTTTGGCAGTTAAGCCAGTTAAAAAGGATACTTAATTTATACTAATAAATTAGCTATTGAATATTACTGTAATTGTTCTATACAATTGCCTCAGTTAATATATTCTAACTGTTTAGATGGATAGTGAGTCAGATGAGAGACTGAAGCAGCCATTTTGGCACGAGCATCAAGTTATCTCTAAGAGTTTTTTTAACTGGATGACTGGTTAAAATCCGATCAGAAAGACGCACAAAACTCAACTCGTGAGTGGGCTTTGTTGCATGAAAGTAGCGATCGCCCTTATTGATTAAGGACAGAATGCGTCAATTATATAGAAAATTAATACTGTTGTTATATCAAAGTTCTTACTTGACTCAGTTAAAGGTAGGAAATTAAGGAAGAAGAATGGGATTAAAGCGGCGGGAATTTCTGCAAAGGGCTAGCTTGGCCCTAGGAGCATTGGGAATAAATGAAGCAGGGTGGTGGCGTCTCCAAAGTCATTACTCAGAAGCCTTAGCTCAAACTACAGGACGTAAATTAGCATTTTTAGTAGGTATTAATGAATATCCAGATGCACCTCTGTCTGGGTGTGTTACAGATGTGGAGATGCAGCAGGAGTTGCTAATTCATCGGTTTGGTTTTTTACCTACTGATATTCTCACTCTCACAAATAAACAAGCTACTAGGGAAAATATAGAAACAGCTTTTATTAATCATTTAACTAATCAAGCTAAACCAGATGACTTAGTTTTATTTCACTTTAGTGGCTATGGTAGTCGTGTGAGTAAGATGATTGATGAGGATGAAGATAATGAGTTAAGTGCCTCAAATTTAACATTTCAAAATACTCTAGTACCAATAGATGGGATACCTCCCAACGATCGGGGTAGAGCAATAAATGATGTTTTACAAGAGACTCTATGGTTATTATTGTGCTCTCTCTCCACCACAAAAGTCGTAACTGTATTAGATACTAGCTATGTATATCCGGGTAAAAATTTGCAAGGTTCTCTAAGAATTCGTTCTCGACCTAGTTCAACTACAGAACAAATTAATATTAAAGAGAAAGCAATACAAACGCAACTTCGCGATCGACAAAATATTCTAGGAGAACAGGAAATCTATGAAAGCCAACTGCCAGGGGTAATTCTTAATGCTAGTCAAGAGAGCCAATTTGCTACTGAAACTGACTGCAATGGTTTGAGCTACGGTCTATTTACCTATGCTCTTACCCAAACTTTATGGTCTACAACCCCTGTAAGCAAACTACAAATTAGTTTTTCACGAGCCGGTAGCTCCGTAGAACAAGTAACTGGAGCTAATCAGCAGCCAGAGTTGAAACAAGCAAAACAACAGAAAATTGCTCAATCAACAGAAATAGCTACTATAACTCCAGTAACTATTAGTTATCAAAACCTATTGAGTCCTTCATTACCACCTGCTAGCGGTGTAGTAACTTCAGTAGAAGATAATGGCAAAACAGCAAATCTATGGTTAGGAGGATTACCAATTAGTATTCTTGATACAGTTAAATCTAATTCCCTATTCACAACCTTACCTGATTTAGATTCAGATCCAAACTTTCGATTACAAATTCGGAGTCGAACTGGCTTAAAAGCAAAAGCTTCCGTAATCATTGAAACTAATAACAGCTCACAACAATCATCAGAACAGCAGCAAGAAGAGTTTCAGAACGATGAAAATACGAACAACCAAATACAAAAAAAACCTCAAAAATCTCCTCCTAATTCTCAACTTTTAGCAGGATCGCTGGTACGAGAAAAGATTAGAGTTGTGCCTCGACCTATGGATGTAATGATAGCTCTAGATCCTAATATGTCAAGAATTGAGCGGGTAGATGCTACCAGTGGTTTTTCAGCAATACCTCAAGTTACTGTAGTGCCAAATACACAGGCAGCAGATTATGTATTTAGTCGAGTTCGGGAAACAGCTATTGCTCAAAGTCCTTCAGCACCTCTACCCTCGATGTCTCAGGGTCGTTATGCTCTATTTTCTCTAGGTCAGGTGCTAATACCCAATAGTTCAGGAGAAGGAGGAGAAGCAGTCAAGGTAGCAGTACAAAGGTTAAGTTCCCAATTGAAAACTTTGCTGGCAGCTAAGATATTACGCTTAACTAATAATGAAGGATCTACTCAAATTAAACTTAGAGCTAACTTAGCTACTGTTACTCCAGAAGCAAAGAGCGTTATGCGTCGAGAAACTTTCGGAATTAGCGATGGGGAAAAATTTCAAACTAATAGAGAAGAAGATGTAGGCAAGTTGGGAGTTTCTGATGGATTACTAACTTTACCTATTGGCAGTAGAATTCAATGTCGATTATATAATGATGGCGATCGCCCAGTCTATTTTATGTTATTCATTTTAGACAGTAGTGGGCGCATTCTTTTTCTCGATCCAACTATATCTAATCAACCTGGGAATAATGCTCAACTTTCACAAACAGGTATGGTTATTTCTCCGGGTGATAGTATAAATATGCCTCCGGTGATTAGCAGTTCCCCTATAGATACAGAATCTTTTGGGTGGAGAGTAATAGGTCCTGAAGGATTATCAGAAATTATGATTCTCTCTAGCCATCAACCATTTAAGGAAACAATTGCAGCTCTTGATGGAGAGGTGCGTCAGGTTAGAGACGATCGCCTAATTAAAGAAGTATTAAATCCTTTAGCAGTAGCAGAAGCAGTGTTACGAGATTTACAGAGTGCAAGTCAATCAACTATTCAATCTACTGGGTTATCAACAGATGATTATACTCTAGATATTAATAGTTGGGCAACTCTGAGCTTTGTTTCTAGAGTTGTTTAACTTCCCGCCAGGGGAGTCCCGCGCTCTCCCGGAGGGGAGCGTCGTATAGGAAAGCCAGGGCTAAGATTCGGATACCTTCATAAGCTGTTCATATGCCTTTGACAAGCTAGGTACATTTTGTTATTATCAATGTCAACACAGGGGGAGGACATC
>NZ_LGSU01001081.1 GCF_002260545.1 Hydrocoleum sp. CS-953
GCAGCATAAATAATAAAATCACTAACTAAATATATCTGTTTTCATTTTATTTTTTTTGTAATCTAAGTTATTTCCCAACAACTCTATTACTCCCAAGCCAAGGATTTGATATCATATCATGTCCGGTAGCATCGGTCTTGTATGGGAAAGGTAAGGAAGAAGGAAGAAGGAAGAAGGAAGAAGGTTTAAGAAAAGGAAAAATCTTACTAATGGTAGATATTTCCACGGCTTTTACACAAACGATACAAACGGACATGGTATCATACAGCCTTTCGAGATTAATGACCTAAAACACAGTAGGGACGATCCATGTATCGTCCCTACTATAGGTAATTTTAACCTAGAGCTAAAAGCTGATAGCTAGTTAACGCAGGAAGAAATCATCAGCACTAATTTGTGCGTTATTAGTTAAGGTTGCAAAATTAGCACCATCACCTAAACCAGCAGCACTGCCATTAGCATTATAGAACAAGTTACCATTTTCACTGTTGTAGACAATAAACGCACTAGAAGTTTCTGCCGCTGCATTAGTAGTAACTATGTCAAATTCTGTTGCAACACTGAACCCATCACCTTGAATACTGGTAAGTGCGGTAAAAGTGTTTTTATCCAACAGAATAATATCTTGCCCTACAACAAAGTCGGTGATTTCATCTGTACCTACATCTGATTCATCAAACTCGTCATTAGNCTGTTGTAGACAATAAACGCACTAGAAGTTTCTGCCGCTGCATTAGTAGTAACTATGTCAAATTCTGTTGCAACACTGAACCCATCACCTTGAATACTGGTAAGTGCGGTAAAAGTGTTTTTATCCAACAGAATAATATCTTGCCCTACAACAAAGTCGGTGATTTCATCTGTACCTACATCTGATTCATCAAACTCGTCATTAGTAGCAAAGATAAAGCGGTCAATACTGACACCACCTGTGAGTATATCATTACCTGGACCACCATTGAGGCGATCGCGACCAGTATTACCAGCAAGGGTATCGTTACCCGGTCCGCCTAAGAGACGGTCAAAACCACGCCCTCCTCTCATCAAGTCGTTGCCACTTCCACCACGCATCAAGTCGTTCTCTAAACCACCGAGAATAGTATCATCACCAGCATTGCCAACTAGGCGATCGTTACCACGGTTGCCGTAAATCAAATCTTCGTCGTCACCACCACGGATAGTATCATTTCCACCAAAACCTTGTATAGTATCGTCTCCACCAAAACCATTGAGAACATTTGGATTTGAGTCACCTACAATCAAGTCGTCTGTATCTCCGCCTGCGATACCAACAAAAGTAAAGTTACTCACATCTAGGTTGATTTCTGTATCAAAGGTGGCGACTATTTCTAAACTGTCTCCTTGGAAGAAAGTCAGCACAGTTTGATTTTGTGCATTAACATACGTGGCAAAAGTACCACTACTATTAACACTAAGTTGCTGTAAGCGTGTTTCTACTTCTGTGAGGGAAGCAAATTCTTCAGTTAAGTCAATTAGACCTATGTTACTAGCAACATTTACAGTTGAAGCATCTACAGTAACCTGAGCGAAGCTACCGTTTTGGAAGTTTGCAAATATTCCTCTTTGGAACTGAAGTACATCTGTTGCTTCAAAGTTGTTAATAGCGATCGCTTCACTCAATGAATCAAAGAAAATCGTATCCACTAAACCAGTAGTAGCAGTAACTTCTGTGGCTGCACTTGCCGTGGTTACTTCAGTAAAGTTAAAGTTAGCCTGAGTTAGCGAGACTTCAGACGCAAACTGACTAACAACTTCTACTTGAGTGCTACTTTCTGCAAATGCTAGTACAGTATTACCTGATGAATTAGTGTATTGAACAAATACTGGGTTATTTGCTTGTAAACTACCTAGCAGTGCTTGTACTTCTTGTATTGAGTTAATCTGTTGTTGAACAATCAGTAAAGTTTGGTTCTGGATATCAACATTGGTGCTTGACTCACTAATAATTGTACTACTGAATGTTGAATTGCTAAAACCACCGAATAGTGATGAATTGAAGTTTAAGGAGTCTGACTCACTAAATCCAACTATCGTACCACCAATTTGTTCTAAGGAATTGAATTGAATTACATTTTCAACTTCACTGTTAACTACAATTGTATTTGAGTTACTGATGACAACATTGACATCTGGTTGAGGATCTTGTGCTGGAGGATCTTGTGCTGGAGGATCTTGTGCTGGAGGATCTTGTGCTGGAGGATCTTGTGGTTCATCTATCTCTTCATTGACAAAAACAAAGTTCTCTGAGGTAACACTAACATTAGCTTCCAGATTAGCTAGAATATTAATTTCTGTACCTGTCCAGTAACCTACTACAGTTTGTTGTTGTTCATTCTCGTATAAAAGTAACCTGGGAATATCACCAACCTGTAAAGCTTGCAACCGCGCAAGTAATTGCTGTTGTGTGAAACTAGCCTCGAATGATAGGAAATTGGCAGTTCCTATTGAAGTTGCCGTTTCGGTGACAGTCAATTCTTGTAGGGTGTCATTTGTGATTCCTCCAAAGATTTGAGAATCACATTCAAAAATGTCTTCCTCACTATAGTTTGTAATTGTCACCCCAGTTTCTGTCAGGGAGTTGAATACAAACTGATCCACTACACCAACAGTAGCAGTCACTTCTGTTTGGTTCGTAATATTGACGGTGTTGGTAAACTGTAAATTGTTCTCAAAAGTAAACTGACTAATATCTTCTAGTTCTACTTCCAAGTCTTCAATGATATCAACCTCGCTGCCATCGAAGAAAATTAACTGAGTGCTACCTTCGATATTAACTAATATGAGAGCTGAACGATCTACCACAAGTTCTGCCAGACGTTCTTCCAGAATTTCTAAACTGGTAAAAGACTCTTCCTGGAAAAGCAAGAAAGTTTGTTCAACTGGTTGAGTCAAATTAGCAGTGACATTGATACTGGTGAAATTTTCTATTGTGACATCTAGTGACTGTAGTATCTCAGCACTAATTTCTAACTGATCTACTGTAACATCAAAGTCATCATCGTCATCGTCATCGTCGTCATCGTCGTCATCGTCCTCAAAGTCCTCAAACTCTAAGTTCTCAACATCAAAATCACTAATATTCTCCAACTCTACTTGAAAGTCTTCTACTACTTGAAACTCAGACTCAGTACCATCGAACAATACTAACTGAGTACGACCTTCGATATTTGCTAATATCAGAACTGAACGATCGCCTACCNAGTACCATCGAACAATACTAACTGAGTACGACCTTCGATATTTGCTAATATCAGAACTGAACGATCGCCTACCAAACCTACCAGACGTTCTTGTAGCACTTCTAGACTAGCAAAACTTTCTCCGTTAAAAATCAAGAAACTTTCTTCAACTTCTTGGTTAAAGTTAGCTGCAATATTGATTTTCGTGAAATTTTCTAATGTGACATTAATATCTGTTAGTATATCAATATCAATTTCTAGCTTTTGTTCTGCTGTGATATCAAATGGTGTAAACAAGTCTAAGCTCTCAATAGAGAAATCACTAATATTTTCTATCTCTATTTCTGTAACTACCTCAAAGTCAGTACCATCGAAAAATACTAACTCAGTCGTACCTTCAATTTCAGCTAATAGTAGAACCGGACGTTGACCTACTAGCACTGCCAGTCGTTGTTGCAGAATTTCTAAACTAGCAAAAGTTTCTGACTCAAAAATCAAGAAACTTTGTTGAACTTCTTGGTTAAAGTTGGCAGTAACATTGAAGCTAGTAAAAGTGTCTGCTGTGACACCTAATGATTCTAAGAGGTTGGCATCAATTTCTATTCCATCGTCATCGTCGTCGTCATCATCATCGTCGTCATCATCATCATCATCGTCCTCATCATCGTCATCGTCCTCAAAGTCCTCAAACTCTAAGTTCTCAACATCAAAATCACTAATATTCTCCAACTGTACTTGAAAGTCTTCTAATTCTTGAAACTCAGACTCAGTACCATCGAACAATACTAACTGAGTACGACCTTCGATATTTGCTAATATCAGAACTGAACGATCGCCTACCAAACCTACCAGACGTTGTTCTAGCACTTCTAAACTTGCAAAAGTTTCTGAATCAAAAATCAAGAAACTTTCTTNAGTACCATCGAACAATACTAACTGAGTACGACCTTCGATATTTGCTAATATCAGAACTGAACGATCGCCTACCAAACCTACCAGACGTTGTTCTAGCACTTCTAAACTTGCAAAAGTTTCTGAATCAAAAATCAAGAAACTTTCTTCAACTTCTTGGTTAAAGTTAGCTGCAATATTTATTTTCGTGAAATTTTCTAATGTGACATTAATATCTGTTAGTATATCAATATCAATTTCTAGCTTTTGTTCTGCTGCGATATCAAATGGTGTGAACAAGTCTAAGCTCTCAATAGAGAAATCACTAATATTTTCGATTTCTCTTTCTGTTACCACCTCAAATTCACTACCATCGAAAAATACTAACTCAATAGTACCTTCAATCTCAGCTAATATGAGAACTGAACGTTCGACTACTAGCGCTGCCAGTCGTTCTTGCAGAATTTCTAAACTCGCAAAAGTCTCTTCTTCAAAAATCAAGAAACTTTGTTGCACTTCTTGGGTAATATCAGCAGTAATGTTGACACTGGTAAACGTTTCTGCTGTGACCTCTAATGATTGTAAGATGCTAGCATTAATTTCTATTAGGTCGCCATCATCATCCCCCTCATTATCATCGTCCTCATCATCATCGTCGTTATCATCCCCACCTATGATCAAGATATTATCTGTATCAATTTCCACATCTGTTTCTACATCAGTAGCAAAGTTAGCAATAACTTCAACTGAACCATTTTGTGAAAAAGCTAAAACAGTATTCTCTGATTCATCGGTGTAAGTCAAGAAAACGAAGTCAGTTACACCCAACTCAGTTAATCGTGTGTTGACTTCTTCTAGAGAAGTAAATACTTGGTCGATAATTAGAAAATTAGCACCTTCTACCTCTTCAGCAGTCGTAAATACTGAAACTAATGCTCTTGTTAAATCTTCATTTGTAAGATCCCCAAAATCTTCTGACCGTAATTTGATAATATCTGTATTATCATCAAAGTCTTCAATTGTAAATCCACCTTCAATTGTTTCGAGAATGAAGAATTCATCAGGATTATCTGTAGCAGAAACAATATTATTATCTGCTGTTACTTCTATTTCATTGAAGAGACTCAGGTTAACACTACTAAATAATTCTATATCAGATAGAATTTCATCAAATTCTTGAATAATAGTAATTCCTTCTGAACTACCATCTGAGAATAGTAAAACAGTTTGACCCTCAATGTTAGCAACAGCTAGAGCAGCAGTATTACCAACAAGAATGCTTAATCTTTGAGTAAAAACTTCTATGCTGTCAAATTCTTCTGTTGAAAAAAGTAGTAATTTTTCTGTTACCGGGGTGACATCATCAGTACCTATAACAACACTGGTTAGAGACTCTAAAGTCACTCCTAATTGTTCAAGTACAGATACACTAATTGATACTTGATTTTGATTACTAATTGAGAAATTATTCGTGCTAATATTCAGGTTTTCAATGGTAAATGCTTCGAGGTTGGATATCGTTTCGTACTCAGTAATAGTGTTAACTTCATTACCATCAAAGGATGCTAAAAATATGTTATCTGCTGTACTGAATAAAAATAAAGCTGTGCTGCTAAATCCAATATTTACTAACTGTTGTTGCAGCACTGTAATATTAGTTATTTCTTGTGAAATAACGAAAAAGTTAGCATTAAGGTCTATAGTATTTCCATCAGTTATTGATATTTCAATATCTTCTTGACTAATGTCTAGCAATTCCAGTATAGATGATTCAATACTGATAACTCCTCCATCACTAAAATCAATTCCTGTATTATTATCATTGAATTCAGGAAGTTCAATTATTGTTTCATCTGTTAAATACTGAAAATTCTCAGCACTTAATTCTCCTTTTTTGACTGAGACTCTGGCCAAAATATCAGTTTCATTATCTCGGGAATAAGCTATTGTACCTTTTTTACCATTGTCGTCTTCATCAAAAAAGATAATAGTCGGGAAGTTTGCATCTATGTTGAGACTATTTAAGAAATTTGAATCCCCCAGTAAAGTAGCTACATCTTCACTATCAACATTAGTAGATGTAACAAAATTTATGACTTGAGTGTTATTGGGGTCAAATACTTCTGCAAGAAGACCAATGGTATCATCGTCAGCTTCTAGATCGCTAATTTCATCTATACCTTCACCAATAGCTGTATAAACAAAGATGTCATCACCCGAATTTCCACGGAGCTTATCACTACCAAGACCTCCAACAAGAATATCATCTCCTTTCTTACCTTCGAGAGTATCATTACCATCATTACCAAAAATCAAGTCATTACCGTCATCACCCTTGATTTTATCATCACCACTACCACCAGAAATAGTATCCTCATCCTTCCCACCTTTAATATCATCATCACCTTCTTGACCGAAAATTAAGTCATTATCATCCTCACCCTTGATTTTATCATCACCATCACCACCAAGTATGGTATCATCTCCGTCATCCCCTTTTAGGTCATCATCATCTGATCCACCA
>NZ_LGSU01001082.1 GCF_002260545.1 Hydrocoleum sp. CS-953
GGACATGAAAAGACGGCTTAAATTCAGACTATGAAAGGGATTAAACAATCCGTCGTAACGCACCATTGAATATGTGTCGGTCCACTACAAATTTTGCTAATGAATGTGTATTATATCATGGGGGGCGGGTTTATATAAATCTTGGAGTAAGCATGAAAATTCTGGCTAAAACCCGCCCCTACTATTGCACTATTTTTGATACAACGGTCCGGTAGGGTGGGTTAGGCGGCAATAATTTCACAGAATAAAATAATATTTCCCTGGCCGCCGTAACCCACCGAATACTTGATATTTGAGACGTTTCTCAGATTGTGTTTGGCTAAGATGGTGCCCTGCGACAGATTGTTAAATGGCTTTCACAGTCTAGGTTATACCTGTCTAACGCACCCTACTAGACTGACTACCAAACTCCCGAACTTTTTTCGTGTTTGGCTAAGATGGTGCCCTGCGACAGATTGTTAAATAGCTTTCACAGTCTAGGTTATACCTGTCTAACGCACCCTACAAGTTTTGCTAATGAATGTGCATTATATCATTGGGGGGGGTTTATATAAATCTTGGAGTAAGCATGAAAATTCTAGCTAAAACCCGCCCCTACTATTGCAACATTTTTGATATAAGGGTTTGGTAGGGTGCGTTTTGCTGGCGCAAAGCTTTCCTATCGGAATGCTCCGCAAACGCTTTATATGTCGCGCAGCGTTAACGAAGTTGTGCGCTAGCTAAACGGCTGTCGCCGACATGTTTGCGGAGCATTCCGTCAGGAAAAAGGCGGCAATAATTTCACAGAATAAAATAATATTTCTCTGGCCGCCGTAACCCACCGAATGCTTGATATTTGAGGCGTTTCTCAGATTGTGTTTGGTTAAAATGGTGCGTTACGACAGATTGTTAAATGCCTTTCACAGTCTAGCTTGTACCTGTCTAACGCACCCTACAAATTTTGGTAATGAATGTGTATTATATCATTGGGGACGGGTTTATATAAATCTTGGAGTAAGCATGAAAATTCTGGCTAAAACCCGCCCCTACTATTGCAACCCTAAAATAAACTTTCCCAATATTCAGGATTTTCTATCAACTGCTGCGCTTCTGTCGCTGGAACGGCGTGAGAAAAAAAGTACCCTTGACCATATTCACAGCCGAATTCTTGCACTAACCTCAATTGTTCCAAGGTTTCCACCCCCTCAGCAATTACATTAAGTTCGAGCTGCCTTGCTAAACTGATAATTCCCCTAGTAATACTCACTAGGGACGAACTTGAATCTAAAGACTGCACAAAAGACTGATCTATTTTAATCTCATCTATGGGAAGACGATGTAGGTACGACAGGGATGAATATCCAGTACCAAAATCATCAAGAGTAATACTTACCCCTAGTCTCTTAATAGTGAATAGTAGGGCTTCCACATCACTGCCATGACCGATAAAGGAATTTTCTGTTAATTCCAGGCAAATTTGCTCAGGGTTGACATCTGATTCACCGATCGCTAAATTTACGCTATTGATGAAGTTTAAGTGCAGGAGAAAATCAGGAGAAATATTGATATTCATCCGAAATCCTTTGTTGAAAGCAAATTGTTGATTCCATTGACTCATCTGACGGCAAGCTGACTTCAAAATCCAACTTTCTAATGCTGGCATCAGATGGGAAGCTGCAACAATGGGCAAAAATTCTACGGGAGTAAGTAGTCCTCGCTGAGGATGTTGCCAACGTACCAAGGCTTCAAACCCAATCAATGACTGACTCGGAAAATGTATCAACGGTTGATAATGCAGGAGAAACTCTTCCTGCTCTAACGCCTGGTATAAGCTTGCCTTCAGTTCCGCCTGGCTTTCCCGTTCAGACCGCATGGAAGAATTAAAGACTACCATATTTCCCGGCCCTTGGCGTTTGGCCTCATACATCGCTATGTCGGCATTTTCTAAGATAACTGTGTCACTCTGCCACTGATCCTCTGGATCGTAAAAGGCAATACCAATACTGACAGTAATGGATAATTGGGTAGAGGCAACAGGGAGCGGTTCGGCGATCGCTGATTGAATGCGAGATGCTACCTCCATTGCTACTTCCGGGTGAGTGGTTTTTTCTAGCAAAATAGCAAACTCATCTCCCCCTAAGCGAGATATCATATCCCCCGGGCGAATAGTATTCTTGAGGCGTTCGGCGATTTCCACCAGCAGTTGGTCGCCAGCAGCATGGCCGAGGGTATCGTTTACTTCTTTAAAACCATCCACATCTAGGTATAGCAGAGCAAATTGATAGGAAGTATCGCGACTGACACGAGCGAGCCACAATTTGATAGTTTCTAAGAAAAAGGCTCTATTAGCTAACTGGGTTAACACATCAAAAAATGCTTGACGTTGCAGATCGTTTTGAATATTCTTCAGCTCATTAATAATCACCAGGGTGAGTACGACACCATTGGTTGTCCGATCTTCCCGGACATAGGGCAAAATTCGTAGTAGTAAGCGATCTTGTGTGTTAACATTGGTAGCTTCTAGTTCTTGAGAAGTTTGAGTTTCGGCGACTTGCTGAACTAGAGATATTAAATTATCGGTATCTAGGTAATTCACCAGTTCGGTTAGGGGTCTGCCGATATCCCCTACGCGAAAGTTAAATACTTTGGCAGCAGCAGGGGTATATTTACGGATATTCAAATCTTCGTCAAGAAACACAACACCAATATCGGTACTCTGCAATAGATTATCAATATCGGCACTAAGTTCGGTCAGCTCTTCAATGCGTTCCTGATTTTCCGCATTAACGGTGTAGAGTTCTTCATTAACTGATTGTAGTTCTTCGTTAGTGCTTTGTAGTTCTTCATTGGAAGCTACCAATTCTTCATTAGTCGCCTGTTGTTCTTCGTTAGCAGTTTCTAGCTCTTCAATGCTAGTTTGCAGATTTTCGCGGGTCTGCTGTAGTTCAAATTCCAGCTCTCGAATTTGCAGAGACAGAACAGAGTTAGGATCAAATTCTAAGTCTGTCGAGGGTGTAATAGACTCAGTAGCGATCGCCACTTCCAACAGCACAATTATCTCAAGTTCATTGTTATCATCCTCTTCTACTTTCCCTACCCAAAGATTAATCCTTTGCTGCGACTCCAACTCTGATATCTGGATGTCGTTGTAGACTACCGACACCTGATCCCGCTTCACCCGATGCAAAGCTGTACTTAAGGGGATCTTGCTGCTTGGTGGCACAATATCTAATATATTTGTGGTGATTTCTCCTATAGGCAACTCCAACAACTTAGCAGTGTTAATCAATATATGTATAATCTGATAATTCTGATTGATTATCACACAAGTGACTGGTTTATCCCCAAACCGCAGCTTAAAAACAGATTTCAGCAACGTCTCGTAAACAGGCCACTCTGATTTTACCGGTTTGTACATTTTGACATCCTCTCCGGCCTAAAGGCGCGGAGATTCCTACCGAGCCGAAGCTCCTCGGCGGGTTGACGTTTCACAGGCTGCTGCTACTTTTGCAGTAGTCTTACGCTTGCCTCCGCGTCCGTTTAATGTCTCAGACTGCCCGCCTGCGACTAATATATTTATTGCTGCATTCTCATCTCTATCGTGTTTTGCACCACAGTTGAGACACTCCCATTCTCGCACCTGAAGGTCTAACTTACCACCTTTAAACCCACAATCTGAACAAACTTGAGATGTTGGCTCCCAACGACTAATTACTCTGAAATCACGACCATATTTTTCTGCTTTTCCCTCTAAAAATGTTCTGAATTGCCTCCAACCTAAATCAGATATTGCTCTAGATAACTTACGGTTCTTAACCATACCAGAAACGTTCAAATCTTCTAAAACAACTGTTTGGTTTTCACGAATTATTTTAGTAGATAATTTATGCAGAAAATTGTCCCTTGTATCTTTCAGTTTGGCATGAAACTTAGCCAGTCTAACCCTGGCTTTTTCATACCTTTTAGATCCTTTAGTTTTATGAGATAATGACTTGCTTAACTTTCTTAATTTCTTAATTCGTTTCTTCAGTGGCTTAGGAGCATCAACCTTTGTACCGTCGCTGAATGTAGCAAAGGTAGAAATGCCTAAATCTATACCTACTGAATTATCAGTTTTAGGTAAGACTTCTGGTTGTATTTCTACTACAAAACTCAAGAAATATCTATGAGCTGAATCTTTGACAATAGTTACTGATGATGGAGCAGCAGGTAACTCTCTTGACCAAACAACTTTCAGCTTTCCAATTTTGGCTAAATAAACTTTGTGTTGACCAACTTTAAACCCTCCCTTTGTAAACCTAGCAGTTTGCTTTGACTTTCTACTTTTAAATTTAGGAGGTTTAACAGGTCTACCTTTTCTCTTGCCTTGAGTTGATTTAAAAAAGTTTTGATAAGCCTGGTTTAAATCATTCAATGATTGCTGCAATGGTATGTTAGAAACCTCTGACAACCATTCTCTTTCTTCAGTCTTTTTAGCTTGAGTAATAAAAAGCTTTTGTAGTTCTGAATTAGTAGGTTTCTTTTCTGCTGATTTATACTTCTGTTGGGAGTAAGCTAGACTATCATTCCAAACCACACGGACACAGCCAAATAGCTTGGCTAATCGGTATTTTTGTCCCGGCGTTGGATATATACGGTACTTAAATCTAGCTTTCATAACTTGACTTTCAAACTAACGAAATTATAACATATTTATTGAAAAAAATAAACTAAAAAGTCGCCCTAGAAGGGCGAGGCTTGAGACCCATTTTTTCGGTCACAGACTGCATAGTAGGAGACTTAATAATGCGACTAACCGGTAGTTGAACATCCAGGCGTTTACGAAAGATTTTCCACTGCTGGTTAATGACATCAAACGCATGGGGTATGACTCCCAAATTTTCCGAAGGTCCAAGGATTAAAATCCCCTTTTTTGCTAGGGAGAAGTGCAGCAGCATTAGCACTTGTTCCTGCAAAGCAGGCTGCATATAAATTAGTAAGTTACGGCAACTAACTAGGTGCATCTGAGAAAAGCCTGGATTTTTCGTCAAATCATGGGAAGCAAAAACCACCTGGGAACGAATGGACTTTTTGATCCGATAGGTTGAGCCTTCCGCAACAAAGTAAGATTCCAGCCTTTCTCTCCCGATATCTTGAGCAATATTGTCACTATAAATCCCCTGAGAAGCAATGGCTAAAGCCTCCTGGTCAATATCAGTAGCAAACAGCTTTACTGGATGTTTTTCCTCCATATCCCGCATCACTTCATCAATAGCAATAGCTAGAGAGTAGGCTTCTTCCCCAGTGGAACATCCGGTCACCCAAAGCCGGAGGGGGTTGCCTGGCTGCAAGTTTTCCAGTAGGGAAGGCAGCACTTGTGTTTGGAGCAAAGACCACATCTCAGGATCGCGGAAGAAACGGGTAGCACCTATCAGCAAATCTTGTCGCAGATTTTTGACTTCTTCCACACTCTCATTCAGGTAATTGATGTATTGAGAAATTGTATTGACTTTAGAGAGCAGCAACCGATGGATAATTCGACGGTTCAAAGTCCCTGGTTTGTACAAAGAAAAGTCTATATTTTCCTGCCTCTGCAAAATATCTAGAATCTGGTTCAGTTGGTCAGTAGGCAGTAGGTTTGTAGAATTTTGAGTCAGAGATGCCTGAGTATAGCTGTAGCGAATTATATCACAGACTGCCTGGGCTAATTCTTCTGGAGAAAGGATTTCATCCACCAGCCCTGAACTTAGGGGGCTACTGGGCATAGCTCCGAATTGGGTTGTCTCCTGGGACTGTACCAGGGCCACACCCCCCGCCCGGCTAATGGCTTTGAGGCCCTCAGTTCCATCGTGCCCCGTACCAGAGAGCAAAATACTAATACAGCGATCGCCTCGTTCCTGAGCCAGACTCAAAAAGAAATAGTCAACAGGATAATCAAGTTGTCCCCCCTGACGTTCTTCTAAGTACAATTGTTGTCCCTGTAACCTGACTATAAACCCTGGGGGCAGCACATATACGCTATTAATGTTGATGGCCATGCCGTTTTCAATCAGGTAAACTGGCAGTCTAGTGCGTCGCTGTAGCAGCTCTACCATTAAACTACGAAAGTCTGGGGATAGGTGTTGGACTACTACAAAGGCGGCACCAGGTTCAGGTAGCAAACTGCTAAAGAAGGCTTCGAGGGCCTGAAGTCCACCTGCTGATGCGCCAATACCTACTACAAAGCTTGCGGATGAAAAATTTTGGTTGGGTTGGGGTTGAGGAGGATTAGATTGTGTCATTTCAGTTATCAGTTATCAGTTATCAGTTATCAGTTATCAGTTATTAGTTATTAGTTATTAGTTATTAGTTATTAATTCAAAACTTGTAGTGGCGTGACACGCCTAAAATATTGCAATAGTAGGGGCGGGTTCCGCTCAGTTATCAGTTATCAGTTATCAGTGTCGGTCCAGTAGGGTGCGTTTCGCTGCGCGACATGAAAAGACAGCTATAAATCTAGGCCGTCAAAGGCATTTAACAATCGGCGTTGCTGAATTAAAGGATGAATATTCAGTGGGACAGGCATCCTGCCTGTCCGAAAATATCAAGAACGGGCAGGATGCCCATTCCACACAAGATGCCCATTCCACACAAGATGCCCATTCCACACAAGATGCCCATTCCACACAAGATGCCCATTCC
>NZ_LGSU01001083.1 GCF_002260545.1 Hydrocoleum sp. CS-953
GATTAAATATCTTTAAATTTACTGCTCAAGATGACTTATGTTCTAATAGTAATAATACATCAGTATATTTATATAGTTATATTTAGCTTATTTAGAAAATATCCGTATAATGAGGTAATAAATCTCAAATAAAACATAAAGTCAAAAATATAAATTTTTTTTAGTAGCAAAAACTATGGTTATTTTTATTGATTTTCATAGAAATCCTATTCCACAAAAATGCCTCACTATATTTAGGGTTTGCTGAAAAATTATTTTTAAGAAGTAGGGGAGTAGAGAGTAGTTAGGAGGAAAGTCGAATTATAGAGGAGGTAGTTGGATATTTTGTCCCTTGATTTTTCTGCAATTATTCTGCCTTTTATCCTAACTTTTTGAGCGTTTGGGACTGAAAACCTGAGACCTTTTCCGACCCCAAAAAGGCTAAAGCCTTTATTTTTCAATGCTTTTAGATTGAATCAACAGGCCCTATTTATAGATTAGGAGCTATGCAAAGAAACAGGGTTTCCACGATAAATCATTGGTTTTAACAATAGACATCTAGGTCTATAACCGTGTTTTTGGTTTAGCCTGCGTAAGTCCTGTAAATGTTATAGATAAATGGAAAAACCATTTACCAAATAATTTTTGAATATGCTATAGCAATTCCCAAAAAGAGTGAGGTACAAAATTCTAGACTTTAGGCAACAGCTCCAGAAGGCAACAGCTCCAGAAGGCAACAGGCAACAGGGAAGAAATATAAAATTATACCTCACGCTTACTGAGAAACGCTATATTTGGATATATTCGATTTCTCGGAGTCATTAAGACAAAAATATTTTTCTGTTCCCTATTTACCTCAACTGTTGAACTTTGTACTTGACCAGTATGAGAATTCCGATACAAAGAAGTTTTATGACTTTTGATTTTTAATTTTTCACTTTTCACTTTTAAGTTAGTGATGATTAATGTTTCAAAGTGGAGCTAAAGTAATATTCTGTTAAATGGGACAAATTAAGGGTATAAGGAAAAACTATGTTAGACATTAGACAAATTCGAGAAAATCCACAAACAGTACAAGAATTACTCAACCGTCGTGGAGAGTACGACTTACAACCAATTCTAGAGTTGGATGAAAAACAGCGACAACTAGAAACAGAGCGATCGCAACTCCAAGCTCGTAGTAACCAAGTCGGTAAACAGGTAGGGGAAAAAATTAAATCTGGTAGTGACCCTAAAGGTGCAGAAGTTCAAGCTTTAAAAGATGAGGGAAACCAACTTAAAGCTAAACTCAGCGAATTAGAACCTGAAGAAAAGGAGTTAAAGGCTAAAATAGAAACTTTACTTTTACCTCTGCCTAATTTACCTAGTGAGTCTACACCTATTGGCAAAAGTGAAGCAGAAAATATAGAAGTCAAAAGGTGGGGTGATGAATATATTCCTGAAAATCCAAAAATTATGCCTCACTATGAAATAGGGGAAAAATTAGGCATTCTTGACTTTGAGCGAGGAGTGAAAATTTCTCAAAGTCGTTTTGTTGCTTTGATGGGATCGGGTGCAGCATTAGAACGCGCCATTATTCAGTTCATGCTTAACCGTCATATTCAAGCTGGTTATGTGGAAGTTATGGCGCCACTATTGGTCAATAGTAAGTCTTTGACTGCTACAGGACAGTTACCAAAGTTTGCGGAGGAAAGTTTTAAGTGTGCAGCAGACGACCTATGGTTAATACCTACTTCGGAAGTTTCAACTATGAATCTTTATCGGGATGAAATTCTGACGGCGGAGCAACTACCTATTTATCATTGTGCTTTTACTCCTTGTTTTCGTCGGGAAGCTGGTGCTTATGGGAAAGATACTAGGGGTTTGATTCGACTCCATCAATTTAATAAGGTTGAGATGGTAAAAATTGTACATCCTGACACTTCTGAAGATGAACATCAAAAATTGGTGGCAGATGCAGAGGCTATTTTGCAAGCACTGAAGTTACCTTATAGAATTTTAGAGTTGTGTACTGGAGATTTGGGTTTTTCGGCTGCTAAGTGTTATGATTTGGAGGTGTGGTTGCCGTCGTCAGGAACTTATCGGGAAATTTCTAGTTGTTCTAATGTTAGAGATTTTCAGGCGCGCCGGGCGAATATTCGGTTTAAGGAGGGAAAGAAAAAGGGTACTCAGTATGTTCATGCTTTGAATGGTTCGGGTTTGGCAGTGGGGCGAACTATGGCTGCTATTTTGGAAAATTATCAGCAGGTTGATGGTAGTGTGAAAATTCCAGAGGTTTTGCAACCTTATATGGGGCGTGAGTTTTTATGATTTTAACTCCCCCGGCGGGAAGTCCCGCGCTCTCCCGTAGGGGAGCGTCGGGATGAAAGCCGGGCGCCCGTGTGTGTGGTTTGTCGTTATTTTTGATATAATAGGTAAAGTAGAAATAAAGGTCGATATTATATGCTACTGAAATATAAGTACAAGCTCAAACCCTGTAAAAGTCAAGCGGTTATTATTGCTAATTGGTTAGAAATGGCTAGGAGGCAATACAATTACCGTTTAGCTGAAAGGCTGAATTGGTTTGAAGCAACGCGCACACCAGTGAATGCTTGTCCACTTAATGTTTCAGTAGTGCCGGTAGAACGGATTTATCAAAATATCCCGGAATTTAGAGTACAAACGCGCGACGGTAGAAAAAAAGACAGCAATGGTAATCTGATAACGAAGAAAGGAGATAAGTATCCGAACATAGTCAATGGTTATGTTTTGTGGGAAACAGTACAGTTAGCAGATTTAGTACAGACGAAAAAACTATTCCCTGGGTATAAGTCTATGCACTCTCAGGTTCTACAAGATGTTGTCCAACGAGTGCAAACAACAATGGATAACTTTACCTGGCCTGACAAAAACGGTAAAACCAGTGGCAGACCGAAATTCAAGGGAAAACATTATTATAACTCGTTCAGTTATCCTCAGTTATCAAATACCAATATAGTCAAAAATGCTAACGGTCGTTTTTGTGTTAATTTGCCCAAAATTGGCCTAGTTCCCTTTGTGTACAATCGCCCAATACCATTAGGTTTCCAGGTTAAGACAGGTACCGTAATTCGAGAAGCAGATGGTTTCTATATAAGCTTTACGATCGAAGATCAGACTGTGCCTTATGAGGTTGTAGAAATTCAACCCACCGAAGATAACTCATGCATGTATTGATTTAGGACTATTGTATTATGCTGTTACCTCCGATGGGGAGTTCCTAGAAGTACCTAAATTTTTCAGGCTTTCTGAGCATCGTTTGTCTAAACTACAGATGAGATTGGCTAAGAAACCAAAGCATTCCAAGCCTTGGAAAATTCTCAAGCGTAAGATAGCGAAACTGCACCAACTAATAGCTAGACAAAGATTAGACTGGCACTTCAAGCTTGCTTATCATCTGTTTTCGGATGTAAGTGTTATTTTCATCGAAGACTTGCTCTTAGCTAATTTAGTCCGACGTTGCAAGGCCAAGTTAGGCGATAATGGTCAGTTTTTACCCAACGGGCAATCAGCCAAATCAGGATTGAATAAGTCTTTGCAAGATGCAGCTACTATCAATTCCTTGATGTTCTAGAGTATGTAGCCTGGAAGTTGGGTAAACGAGTTATCAAAGTAGATCCAAAGGGTACGTCTCAACATTGTTGGCAATGTTTGAGCAAAGTACCTAAAAGCTTATCAGAGCGCTGGCATTCATGTCCTGAATGTGGACAGGAACTAGATAGAGACTATAACTCGGCACTTCTAATACAAAAAATTGGATTGTTATCAACACAGGAGGAGGGCATCACTTCTGTTAAAACTGCGGTCAGGATTTCCCCGACTGAAGAATCCCGCGCTCTCCCTACGGGAGAGCGTCGGGAGTATGTCAATTCAGTGGGATGTGTTGTTGAAGTTAGAAGTCAGAAGTCAAAAGTCAGAAGTTATTTTGTAATTTCATCTCACTGATGTATACTACTAGCGGGCAAGATGCCCGCACTACATCTTTGGTATCTTTTTCTTTCAAGACGTTTCATGTCTTTAGCACAGCGGAACGGAGTTCTATCGCTGTGGAAATAATACTATTTTTAGTTGAATAAAAAGTCATGTGTATAGGCGAGCTGCACCATATATTTCTTATTGTATCACAAAAATTTTGGGGATGCAACCCCATATTCTTTGACGCGCGATTTTTTTAGGTAGCTCTAGGAAATGAAAATGTTGGTGATTTTCGACTGAGGAGGGATAGATGGAATGATTTGATGATGGGCAAAACATAGTTTTTGGGAGCTTCACAAGATGAAAATATTCCTGGTATTGCTCCTGGAGAAAATATGGTTGAATAAAAAGTCATGTGTATAGGCGAGCTACACCATATATTTCTTATTGTATCACAAAAATTTTGGGGATGCAACCCCATATTCTTTGACGCGCGATTTTTTAGGTAGCTCTAGAAAATGAAAATGTTGTTGTTTTTCGACTGAGGAGTGATGGATGGAATGATTTGATGATGGGCAAAACTAGCATATAGTCTCTTGAAGCTTCACAAGATGAAAATATTCCTGGTATTGCTCCTGGAGAAAATATGGTTGAATAAAAAGTCATGTGTATAGGCAAGCTACACCATATATTTCTTATTGTATCACAATTTTTGTCGGGATGCAAGCAAAAATTCTTTGGCGTGGGAAATTTTTAGGTAGCTCTAGAAAATGAAAATGTTGTTGTTTTTCGACTGAGGAGTGATGGATGGAAAGATTTGATGATGGGCAAAATTTTAATTTTATTGCCAAATATTTCAGTTCATTTCTTAAAGAATTTGACAACAATTTATATTTGATTTAAGCAATAGCTTTTCCCTAATTATCCCTGGCAAAACAAGCCAAATATTCTGAGTAATAAAAGTTCCACAACTAAAGGCGCTAAATTTTCTCCCTCTCTATAGAACCCCTAAAGGGATCTATTTAAAATTATAGATTGAGAGTAGGGGAGTGGGGGAGTAGGGGAGATGAGGAGATGGGGTGTATTAGATATCTGCCAAAATCTAATCATCAAATCAATTTTTACCCATAAATTATCAATTATTTCTCCTGAGAACCTATTTTCTGGAGATACGGTTAGGGCTTCTATATCGCCAAGCATCTCGCATACCAAAACCAACTAATATTTGTGGTTCGCTATTATAACCAGAATTAGCTTCTGGACGAGGTATCCTTTCAATAGAATATAAGTAATTTCTTTGGTCGCAAGCTTCTAGCAATGCCATAATTAAAATACCATCCCTAACGAGATTTTCTTCAGCAACAGAATGCCATTGATTTTTGTACAAAACTTCTATAGTTTCATTACTATTATATCGACAACGTTCTGGTTCTAAATTTATCCATTTTTCTAACAGCGATCGCATATCTCTCATTTCCATAATTTAATTTTCGGGAATAGGAAATAAGGAACAGGAAATAGGGAGCAATATTATTTTGAGAAACTCTCTAAAAATTCTGCTACTATCTGATTAAATTTTTCCGGTTCCACCAAAAACGCCCAATGATTACCGGGAATTTTTTCCAGTTTTAAATTCCTTAAATACTTATGATAAGGCTTAATTTGCACATCACTTTTATTCACACCTTTTTCTGGTTGAATAAACAAAGTCGGTACATCAATATATTCTGTTAAACCAGGAACTCGCATTACTTCTTCAAAAATTTCATTCCTAGCAGGAACAACAAATTTACTTCCCCACTTTCCACCAGCTTTTTCCTCAATACTTTCCTGAAAAACTATTTGTTGAAATTCGCTCCAACCTGCATATTTTCCTAACTCTTTTGCCTGAGTTTCTGCCTCAGCAAAACTATCAAAAGGACCCATGCCTTTGAGAGTTTCTAAAGTTCGATAAAGAATAGGAAAAGTAACCTTAAGAAATCCAGGCATTTTCCCAATAAAAACTGGGTCTGCCAAAATCATGCTTTTAAATATTTCTGGATTTTTTCTTGCCCAAATACAAGTTAATTTTCCCGTCCAAGAATGACCTAAAATATAAGCTGAAGACCAGTTTAAATGTTTCATTAATGCTTCTAAATCTGTAATTGTTGTCTCAAAGCTATAACCACTTTCTGGTTTTCCACTTTCTCCATGACCGCGCATATCCGGCGCGATAATATGATATTTATCTGCTAAATATTCTCCTAAACTTAGCCAGACTAAAGCTGAATCTGCTAAACCATGTAATAACAAAAGTGGCTGTTTTTTCTCCTGACTTTCTTCTGTATGCCATTCTAGATAAGAAAGTTGAATGTCGGATAAATTTAACGTTTTGCGAGTATAAACCATAATCAAATATGAGGATTGAATATTCCACGATACAATATTATAGCAAACCTCTGTAATACCATTTCTCAAAAATATTGCTATATTTGATTGGGTGGGGGAGTGACGTTGGATGCAAGGTCTGTACAAATAAAAATAATTAACATAAACTGATTAATAATTAGGTATGGGAGTCCTGGTTGCCTGTGTTAATTACTTAATAACTGAAGCGTGACCCAAGTATAGCATTAATACATGGTAATTGGTATAACATAGGCATCTTGCTTGTTAATCAAATTCCCTATATAATAAAGATATAATTTAAGGGCTTTCAATAATTAACAATTAATAATTAATAATTAATAA
>NZ_LGSU01001084.1 GCF_002260545.1 Hydrocoleum sp. CS-953
AGTTAGTAAATTTCACCGCATTACTGACTATATTAACTATAATTTGACGCAAGCGAGTCACATCCCCCACAATTGTAGAGGGAGTAGAAAAATCCTCCGAAAAGATAAAGCTCTAGAGGATTTGAATGAGAATGATATTAATAATTTTGATGTGAGGTAGAGGTAAAGGATGAAAAACAAACTTACAATAATCATATTTAGTATTATATTTGCTGTCATAAATTCTGGATGTGCGAGGGCACAAGGAGTATTACAAGAAATTCAACAAACTGGAGTCCTAAAAGTTGGAATGAGAAAAGATGCTGCTCCTTTCGGTTATGTTTCTGGCGGTAAATGGGAAGGAATTTGTCTAGAATTAATGAATGGTTTGAAAGAAGATTTAGAACAAAAATTAAACCGAACTATTACTGTAGAAAAATTAGAAACTATTCTTGATGAAGATTCAGAACAAGGACGGCATAGCAGTGTAGCTAATAAGCGAGTTCATGTAGAATGTGGTCCTAATACTATCAGAAAAAATCCACCAACAGGAGTTATTTATTCTGAACGTTTTTTCACAACTGGCACATATTTAATGATGAAACCAGACAGAAGATTAACAGTTAATCCCGATGGATTTTTGGAAGGAATTTTAATTGGGGTTCTTAATGATTCTCTGACACAAAAATTTATTGATAGTCGATATCAACTGGCAGACCAAAAAGTTTATCAAGGAGCATCGGGAAGAGAAACTGCAGTTAAAGATGCTGTTGCAGGTACAATAGATGCTTTTGCTAGTGATGGAATTTTATTAGTAGGAGAAGCATTCCGACAAGGATTAAAAGAAAATCAATATGCTTTAGAACCAAATAGACCACTTACCTGTATTTCTTATGGGATGATTTTACCTGCTAATGATTCGGAGTGGCAAAAAACAGTTAATGAATACGTTATAACTAAGCGTCAAATTAATACAATTACAGATATTTTAACTAGGTTGGCAGGAGGTACATCTCCATTTATCGGAGTGACTATTTCTGCTCAAGATAAATGTAGTGGATTGTAAAAAAAGCAAGGAGGAAGAAGGAAGAAGGAAGAAGAAAGAAGAAAATAAGGGGTGGCTTTTGTACTGTTTTTTTGGATAAATTATTAACTTTTATCTAAACCGTCCCCGATAAAATTTGACTTTGTTAACTATAGGTGACACTTCAATTATTAAGTAATTAACAGAGGCGCATGGAACCTTTTTGATAATTATTAGCCACCTAATGTATGTGTTAATTATTCTTATTTTGTAGGGACGTTGCATGCAACGTCCCTACCTCCACCTCTCCTACTCCCCCACTCCCTGGCTCAAGAAAATGTAGAAAAGTTTTTGAGAAATGGTATAAACTACCCCCTAAAAATTAGGAATTTATTAACTCTAAGGAGAAAAAACTTCCCTTAGCCTCTAAACTGGATTCAGGAATCTATATCATAGGAGGGTTAACTTTGATTGAAGATAATAACTATTCATCCCCTTCCGTAACGACAATTTCTCGTCAAGAATTACGGGAATTAGTTCGATCGCAACTTCAAGCTCTACTAGAACAAGATAACTTGTCTGGAGCTAAAGCTATGTTAGTTCCAGTACAACCACCCGATATTGCTGAAGCTATCGAGGGTTTACCAGAAACTATGCAAGTTATTGCCTTTCGGTTACTGTCCAAACATGAGGCGATCGAAGTCTATGAACAATTAGACTCCAGTGTACAACAGTCTCTATGCGAAAAATTTAAGCGCCAAGAAGTCATAGATATTGTTGATAAAATGTCGCCTGACGACCGCGCTAAACTATTTGAAGAATTACCTGCAGCGGTTGTCCGACGTTTATTAGGTCAACTCAGCCCCAGCGAACGCCAAGCTACCGCCCAACTCCTGGGTTACAACTCTGGAACAGCAGGGCGGATAATGACACCGGAATACATCTCCCTGAAGGAAGAATATACCGTTGGCCAAAGTTTAGAACGTATTCGCTCATTAGCTCATGTTACCGAGACAGTTTATTCTCTATATGTCACTGACACTAACCGCCACCTCACAGGTATTCTGTCCTTGCGAGATTTAGTCACCTCTCAGCTAAACCAAACAATTGGTGAAATAATGAGTCGTGATTTTGTCAGCGTGCAAACTGGTACTGATCAAGAAGAGGTTACCCGTGTTATCCAGCGTTATGATTTTCTGGCAATACCAGTGGTAGACAGCGAACAACGACTCGTGGGTATCATTACCGTTGATGATGTTCTCGATATTTTGGAACAGGAAACTACCGAAGATATTTATGCCTTGGGTGGAGTACAGTCTGATGGTGATAATTATTTCCAGGTAAATTTATTTACTGCTGCTCGGAGAAGGGTAGTTTGGTTATTTGTGTTGTTACTGACAAATAGTGTTACGGGTGGAATTATTACAGCGCAAGAAGATATTCTGCAAAAGGTAGTTGCCTTGGCAGCATTCATTCCATTATTAACTGGTACTGGTGGAAATGTGGGAGCGCAATCTTCAACTGTTGTCATTCGCGGTATGAATACCGATGAAATCTGGAAAATTGGACCTCTGAAAGTGATTCTGCGTGAAGCTGCTGCTGGTGCAATGCTTGGAGGTATTCTCGGTTTATTGGCAACAGCTTGGGCGTACCTATTTATTGTCAATGGCAATTTAGAAGTATCGGTGACGGTGGGAGTAAGTTTGGTGGCAATTTCGATTTTGGCTTCTGTTGCTGGCTCTTCTTTACCGTTCCTGTTTCGTTCCTTTGGGTTAGATCCGGCATTAATGTCAGCACCTTTTATTACAACTGCTGTGGATGTTCTCGGTGTTTTGATTTATTTCAATTTGGCACGAGTTATTTTACAGATATGAAAGAGGGAAGGAGTCAGGAGACAAGAGTCAGGAGTCAGAATATAGTAGGGGCGGGTTTAACCAAAAGTATTGATATCAGAAGAATCATGTCTTGTCAACCCGCCCCCTATAGCTGGGTAGCAAGGAGTTTATTGGAGGTGTCAGAAGTCAGAGATATAGTAGGGGCGGGTTTAACCAAAAATATTAATATCAGAACAATCATGTCTTGTCAACCCGCCCCCTATAGCTGGGTAGGAAGGAGGTTATTGGAGGAGTCAGAAGTCAGAGATATAGTAGGGGCGGGTTTAACCAAAAATATTAATATCAGAACAATCATGTCTTGTCAACCCGCCCCCCCCTATAGCTGGGTAGGAAAGGGTTTGTTGAAGGTGTCAGGAGTCAGAAATATTGTAGGGGCAGGTTTATTTAATTTATTGGGGTTTTGCCAATATTTTTGGGATGAACCCGCCCCTACTGCGCACTGGTGGGTGATGGTTTGGGGGCGGGTTTATTTAATTTATTGGGGTTTTGTCAATATTTTAGGGTGAACCCGCCCCTACTAAATGAATGTCACCCACGCCCTTTATTTAGAGAAAGTCATAGATTTTTGCGGTTTCTAAGAACGGAAGCATTAGCTCATCCAAAACCCTTGATAATATTTCCACTGTTAATTTTTTCTATCCCACTCAACAGGAAAAAAAAATCATGTACACAAGTCGTCTATCTTCTCAAACAACTGTTTATGAAGTCCGAACGCAACTACAAAACCTAATTGCAGAGGATAACCTAGCTGAAGTAAAAAATCTCTTAGCACCTGTACAACCAACCGATATTGCCGAAGCTATAGAACTTTTACCCGAAGATACACAGCTTGTAGTTTTTCGACTACTTCCAACAAAAGAGGCGATCGCTGTTTATGAACAATTTGAACCCTCTACACAAAAATCTTTATCTCAACAGTTTCGCCATCAGGAAATTAGAGATATTGTAAATAAAATGTCACCAGATGACCGCGCCCAACTGTTTGATGAGTTGCCACCCAAATTGTTGCAACGTCTCAACTCTGAACTTAGTCCTCGCGAAAGGGAAGCTACATCGCTTTTGTTAGGTTATCAACCAGATACCGCTGGGCGAATAATGACTCCAGAATATGT
The DNA here is from genome assembly GCF_002260545.1 of Hydrocoleum sp. CS-953. Classification (GTDB taxonomy): domain Bacteria; phylum Cyanobacteriota; class Cyanobacteriia; order Cyanobacteriales; family Microcoleaceae; genus Trichodesmium. The sequence goes on from NZ_LGSU01001084.1 coordinate 4,011, forward strand.
TAGTCTAGAGTCTGATGAAACTGTAGCTCAGAGTTTAGAAAGAATACGTTCTTTAGCTGATGTTTCTGAAACTATCTATTACTTATATATTACTGATGCACAACAACATTTAGTTGGGATACTGTCGTTACGAGAATTAGTGACTGCTTCCTTGGAACAAAGTATTAGTGAAATAATGAATCGTGATGTGGTGTCTGTTCAAACTAACACTGACCAAGAAGAGGTAGTCCGAGTTATCCAACATTATGATTTAATTGCGGTTCCAGTTGTAGATAAAGAAAGGCGACTGGTGGGAATTATTACTGTTGATGATGCTATTGATATTGTGCAGGAAGAAACTACCGAAGATATTTATAAATTAAGTGGGGTAGAGTCTGAAGGTGATGATTATTTTCAGGTTAATTTGTTGGCTGTTACTAAGAAGCGAGTCTTTTGGTTATTAATATTACTTTTAACTAATACTTTCACGAGTAAAATTATTACTTCTCAGGAAGAAGTTTTGGAAAAAGTGGTAGGTTTAGCTGCATTTATTCCCCTGCTTAATGATACTGGCGGTAATGTTGGTTCCCAGTCATCTACTGTCATAATTCGTGGTTTTAGCACTGATGAAATGCAAGGAATGGGAAATTTACAGGTGATTATTCGGGAAGGAATTGCTGGTAGTTTGCTAGGTTTAATGTTGGGGATAGTAGCAATAATTTGGGCTTATATTTTGCAACAAAATTTGGCTATAGCTTTTGTGGTAGGTATTAGTTTATTTGCTATTACTATTATTGCTTCTGTTGCTGGTGCAGCTTTACCATTTATCTTTCGATTATTAAAGTTAGATCCGGCGTTAATGTCTGCTCCTTTTATTACTACTGCTGTTGATATTTTAGGTGTATTAATTTATTTTAGTTTGGCTGTTTTACTTTTGGAAATATAATGGAAGAAAGAAGGAAGATTCAATAATTAATAATTAACAATTAATAATTAATAATTAATAATTAATAATTACCTCTTCTGCAATAGTAAGGATTGGCTAAAAAGATTTTTTTCTTCTCTTGGTCGATTGGATATGGCGTTTCATGTCGGCTCTTAGCCGAAAACGACCGCTTTTTCTCCATGAATGGAGAGGCTTTATACCTTAATTTTTCGGTAAAGAAGGAGGTGAATAGTTATAATATTGTAGTGACGTGACACACCTAAAATGTTCCAATAGTAGGGGCGGGTTTTAACTAGAATTTTCATGCCTACCCTAAGATTTATATAAACCCGCCCTAATGCACACCCATTAAATGTGTCAGTTTACTACATTAAATGCTCTTCTTGAAACTCTTTATTTTATTGAAAATTCTGACTCCTGTACGGGCGTTAACGATAGTTATGCGAAGCTAACGGCCGTTTCGCGGAGCGACATGTTTGCGGAGCATTCCGTCAGGAAANATAGTTATGCGAAGCTAACGGCCGTTTCGCGGAGCGACATGTTTGCGGAGCATTCCGTCAGGAAAACGCCCCTACGACTCCTGACTCCTAACTACAACCAAAATATTACAACTTAAATTAGGATTGCTATATTAATAAACAAAATTATAATTCAATAAATATGTTGCACCGCCTGCGTCTTTTAGAAATCCTTGAATATATTTTTATTACTGCTTCTGCCGTCGGAATTTTTGGTAATTATATGTTTGAGCAACCAATTATTTATCCGGTAGTATTTGTTTTTATATCTTTATTGTTAAATCTGTTTAACAGACGAAAATTAGCCGCACAAACTCAAGCCATTAAATTTGATAATACTAGAAAATTAGACGAATATCAAGAGTCAATTTATGAGGTTATTTCTCAGTTAAAAAATAGTATAAATTCTTTTGAATCTACGGCTCAAACATTAGGCAATAATCAGGGAGAAGGGAAAAGTCAACCTTTCATGGAAACGATTAAAAGTTTGTCAAATCGGTTAGAACTTCAAGAACAAACTATCAAGTTATTACAAACAGAATTAGATTTAGTTTCTCAGCAGTTTAAACAACGACCAGAACTACAACAAATTAACGATTTAACAAGTGTGATTATTGATTTACAACAGTTTATTAATAAATTGCCAGAATGGAGTGACTTAAAACAACAACAATTTCAAAAATTGGAGGAAAAAGTTAATCAAGCTTTGCATAAACTTGAGGAAAATATCAAAGAAGAAAGAGCAGTGAGGAGTCAGGAGTCAGAAGTCAGAAATGAGGAAATTTAGGGTTGCTGACAATGGACTGTACAACTAGAATTACTCAATCCTAGAAACCGGGTTTATGTGAGCATATTTGAGTCTTATTAGATATCTATATAAACCCGGTTTCTATACCGTAAGACACCCCTGAAAATTATCATCTTCAACTACTACTTAATCAATTATTTTTAGATGACTTAACGTGCTTAACTAATAATTTAGCGATCGCCTCTTGTTGCTTATTGTCAAAACTTTTAATAATTAATTTTACCACTTCTTTGGGGTCTTTTGGTAAAGTTACTTTTTTCTGTTCAGAAGTTGTTGCTTTGGGAGGAGTTGCGATTTCTGTTAAATCTTTACTCGGTACTATTTCCTCTACCTTTCCTGCTTGGATTAACTCACCTGCTTGATTAAGTTCTTTAATAATCACAGGT
>NZ_LGSU01001085.1 GCF_002260545.1 Hydrocoleum sp. CS-953
TAATTACCGAATAATTAATAATTAAGAGTTGATATTCAATAATTAATTATTCATTCAACAATTAAGGTTTAAAGCTTCCCCTTTCAAGGGGATAAATAAAAAAAAATTTTCCTTTGAGCCAATCCTATCCGTTTCAAGAAGGGGTAATTATTAATTATTAATTGTTTCTGCTGTCGCAGACATGAACATTGTTAATTGCTGAACTCTACCTAAAAGGAAGAGGATTGAATAAAAGGAAAATAAATTCATTGTTTCTCTTGAAATAGAAGGCTTTAAACCTTAATCATTCGGTAATTTTTTTCCAAAACTCTTACCCAAAATGCTAACTTTTTGAAGATGAAGAACTGAAAACCAGGTACTTTTTAAAGACCTAAAATTGCTCAAACCTTTATCTCCAAATGCTTTGAAATTTAATTAGCAAGCCCTAATTAGTAATAAAAACTTGCTGCTCTTCCCTCCTGACTCATGACTTATGACTCATGACTCCTAACTCCTGAGTTCCATTAATACCTAATTCTCGGATCGATATAAGCATTTAAAATATCAATAAAAATACTAGCCACCACAACAATACCTGCAAAAAATACGACTATTCCTTGCACCGTCGGATAATCTCGCGAACTAATTGCTTGATACAATCTATTTGCCAAACCAGGCCAAGAAAAAGTTACTTCTGTTAATATTGCTCCTCCTAATAAAGCAGCAAAAGTTAATCCCAAAACCGTAATTACTGGAATCATGGCATTTTTCAAAGCATGAGCAAATAATATTCTTAATTCAGAAATGCCTCTTGCTCTAGCAGCTTCCACATAATCAGCTTGTAATGTTTGTTTGAGATTAATTCTTACCATTCTTTCAAAAATACCACTTAGCAAAATTCCTAATGTTAAACTCGGCAAAGCTAAATAATATATAGTTGTGAAAAAATGACCGATATTTCCACTTAAAATACTATCAATTGTATATAAACCTGTAATGTTTGGAGGTGTATTTTCACCAATAGGAAAACGAGTACCTAAAGGAAACCATTTTAACTGTACGGCAAAAATTAATTGTAAAATCATCCCTGCCCAAAAAGGCGGAACTGCATAAGTAAAAATTCCAAATAAACGCCCACCAACATCTAATTTAGTATTAGGATGAGAAGCAGCAATAGACCCAATAGAAATTCCAACAATTAGAGCGATCGCCATACTAAATACTGCTAATTCTACAGTGGCGGGAAAATGATTTTGAATAATTTGCCAAACTGACTCTCCACGAGTAGTCATGGATGTACCCAAGTCAAAACTAAGTAATTTTCCTAGATAATTAAAATATTGTTTCAGTAGTGAACCATCTAAACCAAGTTGAGACCGGAGAGCTTCTTTAGTAGCCGTTGAAGCTTTTGGTCCAAGAATAGCATCCACAGGGTCTCCTGGAGTTGCTCGTAATAATAAGAAAACTACAGTGCTAATTGTCCATAACATCAGTGGTGCCAATAGCAAACGGATTAATATATAAGAATAAAGAGCTTGAGAGCGAGACATTTCAGTTATCAGTTATCAGTTATCAGTTATCAATTATCAGTTCCGACCGCTGAGGTTAGAGGCTTAATTTCAGTTATCAGTTATCAGTACCGAAGTCAAAAGTCAAAAGTAATTGCTTTTATTCCTGGTTAAAAAATACTGAGCTTTTACCAAAGTCAAAAGTTAAAAGTTCTAAGTAATTACCTTTTATTCCTGATTGAAAAACATGGAACTTTCACGGCTATTTTGCCAGACTAATTATTATATCATCTCTAGTTAAACTTGAATTCTATAATCTCTTAATTATGACTCCTAATTTTTAGACTAACTACTAATTACTATTCTCTACTTAGCTAAAGCTTAAACTATTAATTAATTAACACAGACCAAATAACCTCTGTAATAATTATTAGTTAGCATTTTAGTTATTCTTATGTTTACTTCTATCCCACTCCCCTACTTCCCTACTCCTCTAGTTCAACTTGAATCATATAATCTCTTAATTATGACTCCTAATTTTTATACCAACTACTAAGTCCCTATGCAAAATTAATTACCTAGTCAAAACAGAAAATAATAAACGCTGTAACAGCCGAATTCTGTAAATGCAGCGATTTATTATTACCTTAAAATATGTGTAATTAATTTTGCACACCTACTCAATTACTATTCTCTACTTAGCGGTACTTTGGGATTTTTAACACTGAAAATGGCTTGAAGCCAAGTATTAGCAAGGGAAATACCTGAATTGCTCAAAATAGCCGAAACCTAGATATTTTAATAAAAAAATTAATTTAATGTAAAAACTTTACTGTATCATATTTTGACTTTATTTTTAACCTATTTTTTCCTAAAGTCTCGTTAGGTAAAGCTTCAAATATTTAGGACTTATGCAGAAACCGGGTTTGTCAAGGAAGCTTGGTGGTTTGAGAGACAATAATCAAGTAATAAACCCGGTTTCTTGCTTGGTTTGCGTAAGTCCTGATATTAATTAATTAACACAGACAAAATAACCTCTTTGTTGACATCCTCCCGACGCTGACCTGCACCTGCAGCGCGGGATTCCCATCCATCAAAACAACCGAAGATAATTATTAATTAGGAGCATTTTAATTATTCTTATGTTTACTTCTCTCCCACTCCCCTACTCCCTACTCTCTACTCCCTACTCCCTACTACCTATCTAAAAATAACATCAGCAACTCTACAAACTTCAGACATTTCTTTAACATCGTGAACTCGTAAAATATCTACAGATTGAGCGATCGCTGCCACACAACCTGCTGCAGTTCCCCAAACCCTTTGTTTAGCATCAGGTTGATTTAAAATTTTACCAATAAAACTTTTACGAGATAATCCTAATAAAATCGGACAATTTAAACTTTTAAATCTTGATAAATTGCGGATAATTTCTAAATTTTGTTCGTAATTTTTAGCAAAACCAATACCAGGGTCAATAATAATTTTCTCTCTTTCAATTCCTGCCCTAATAGCCACCTCAATTCTACTCTGTAAAAACTGATAAATTTCCCCAATTAAATCTTGGTAGTCTGTCAATTTTTGCATTGTTTTTGGAGTCCCCCGAATGTGCATTAAAATAATCGGCACTTTCAAAGCAGCCACCACAGAAAACATTTGATTATCATAAGTTCCACCAGAAATATCATTAATTAAATTAGCACCAGCTTCAACAGATTTTTCTGCAACTATCGCCCTAGTTGTATCAACAGAAATTGGGATTTCAGCACAAATATTTTGTTTACTTCTTAACAACTGAATTATTGGTAAAACCCGATTAAGTTCCTCATCTATAGAAACAACTTCAGATCCTGGTCTAGTTGATTGACCGCCAATATCAATCATATCAGCACCTGCCTCCACCATTTTTTTTACCTGCATTAAAGCTGCTTCTGGCGTATTAAAATCACCACCATCACTAAAACTATCTGGCGTTACATTTAAAATACCCATTATGTAGGTACGTTTTCCCCAAGCAAAACTTTTAGCTAAACTCTCCATTTTTTCTATTCCTTGTTTACCGAATTATACCAATTACCAAAAGTAATGCTATACTTGGGTGGAACTTCAATTACTAAGTAATTCAGACAAGCAGAATAATTTTTTTGATAATTACTGGCTGGTTAATATCAATTATTATTATTTTTACTTCTCCGATATGAACGTTGTATGCAACGTCCTACAGTCCCTCACTCCCCTACTCAATAAAATGTAGAAAGGTTTTTGAGAAATGGTATTACTCTTTTATACTAATTCCTAAAAGTAACGCTATACTTGCTTCAATAATTAATTATTAATTATTAATTATTAGCAGAATTACCTCTTATTATCAAGAATAGGATTGGCTAAAAGGATTTTTTTTTCTTCTCTTGGTTGATTGGATATGGCGTTTCGCTGCGCGACATATAAAGCGGAGCGGCTCTGTTAAGAGCAGGAGACCCGCTCCTACGGACCCGCTTCGCTAACGCCATCCCATCCTAACGGACTGCTCCGCAAACAACCGCTTTTTTATCCATGAATAGAGAGGCTTTATACCTTAATTTTTCAGTAACACTTCAGTTATTAACTAATTTTAAAAAACATAATCACTTTTTTGCTAATTTAAGTCAAGTTAATGTTAATTATTATTATTTTTACTTCTCCCCCACTCCCCCACTCTCCTACTCAACAAAATGTAGAAAAGTTTTTGAGAAATGGTATTACATGAGGTAGGGACGTTGCATGCAACATCCCTACATCCAGGGGAACAAGGAAGAAGGCTTTAGTTACCTAGGAGAGAAGAAATAAATATTGAAAAAAAAAGGGAAAATAATAGAGATAGCTGTTAAAGTTATGGTGAAAAATAATTAACAAATAATTTTGTCTTCGCCTATTCCCTAATTCCCTAATTTCCTAATTCCCTATTCCCTATTCCTTATTCCCTAATTTTGATAGTTAACCAGACGAGCAAAACTATCAGGTTTCAAACTTGCACCCCCAACTAAAGCACCATCAATTTCTGGTTGTGCCATAATTTCATCAACATTAGTAGGTTTAACAGAACCACCATATTGAATAGTGACATTAGGATTAGTCAACTTACCACGAATTAAACCAATAACTCGGTTAGCTTCTGTAGCTTCACAAGTGTCACCAGTACCAATGGCCCATATTGGCTCATAAGCAATTACTAGATTTCCTTGATCCACATCCTTTAAATCCTTGTCCAACTGAGAAAATATATGTGATTCTGTCTCTCCCGAATCTCTTTGTTGCTTAGTTTCTCCCACACAGAGAATAGGAGTTACACCATACTTCTGAGCAGCTTTTAAGCGCAAATTCACTGTTTCATCAGTTTCGCCAAAATATTGACGACGCTCACTGTGGCCAACAATTACATAACTAACTCCAACTTCCTTCAGCATTGAGCCAGAAATTTCTCCTGTGTAGGCTCCCTCGTCTTCCCAGTGAATATTTTGCGCACCCAACTTGATCCGACTCCAATACAAACTTTTTGACATAAAATCTAGTGCAGTGAAGGGAGTGCAGAGAACTACTTCACGTTCTTCGGGGGTTTTTGTTAGTTGAGACATCAAACCCAGGAGAAACTCTTTAGCTTCTACTTGGGTTTTGTACATTTTCCAGTTGCCAGCAATTATAATTTTTCTCACTGTTGATTTTATACACCTCAAACTCGACTATCTGCAAAACTCCAGTCTAAAGCTTTATGGGACCTTTTTCTAGACCGCAAAAAGTAATTGCTTTGCTAGTCAGGATTTTGTTTGAGTTTGTTGGTTGATATAACGTTTGTCCTACTGGCCAAATTCCAACCGAGCTTGCTCAACTATTTCTGCTGTTACTATTTGTGATTCTGTTTCTCTGGCCAATTCTTCGATTCTTTGTCGTGCCTGAGTCCGAACAAAATAGGGAATCTTTTTCAATTTAGTCTTAGCTTCAGGGGTCCATTGTAATTCGTTTGTGAAATTAGAATTATTCATAATTAGATTTTGTAGCTTTGTAGCAAAGATTTATATATGGCAAGGATTCAATTCTCGCTTATATTGATATTCTCTCATTAATGGTTGAGTGAGGTTTACCTTTCTACAACTTAAGCATTTTTTTCACATTACACCGAAAAATATCTTGTTATACCAATTTCATAAAATAGGGAATAGGGAATTAGAAAACAACTGTACTGGCGCGTCAAGCTTAAAATAGTGTATTAGATTTTTAAGTAAAAGCTGGTATTGGTGAAATAAGGTATGAAATTCTTATGGTCGTAATATTAATAGTAAGGAAAAAAGCTGTTTTAACTCCTAACTCCTAACTCCTAACTCCTAACTCCTGACTCCTGACTCCTAAAAATCATACAATCATTCACCAACGCCTAAAAGGTTTGAAAAATAAGCATCCTGCCATTTTTCTCAAGTAACATTTAAGGCTTGACACGGCAGTACCTAATAATACCATTTATCAAAAACTTTTCTACATTTAATGGAGTAGGGGAGTAAGAGAGTGTAGGGACGTTGCATGCAACGTCCGTACGGTAGAAGTAAAAATAAATAATAATTAACGTTAACTTACCTAAAATAAGCAAAAAAATTATTCTAATAAAGTAATTACTTAATAACTGAAGTTCTAATTAAGTAGAGCATTAATGCATGGGAATTGGTATAATAACAATTTGAAAAAAGAATGTTACGAATAGTAAGGGGAATAAAAATATTTTTCAGAAGATTTCTCTTGGATAAAAAAGATCATTTCCGATCTAAAACATGGTATTAAAGGTATTCATTCTGACTGCTGACTCCTAAAAAATCCCCTACTCATTTGTAGCAAACATTTATTAAAATTGTATAACTTTGGGAATTGCTATATGTACCTCATAATTTCGGAAACTCTTGTAAGTCTAGGGTAGCCATAACCTTTGACTTTCAGATTAAGAAATACTTGCTCTTATCATTTTATGTAGCTGATGCATAAATCAACTAATTATTCATAAAAAATTATTCACAAAAGTATGTTTTATGAATAATTTTTTGGTGATGATTTTTTGAGGGGATTATACCAATTACCAGGCATTAATGCTATACTTGACTCACACTTCAGTTATCAAGTAATTAAAATAGATAAAATAAATTATTC
>NZ_LGSU01001086.1 GCF_002260545.1 Hydrocoleum sp. CS-953
GGTTAATGTCATGATTAATTGTGGTAACTAAATCAATTAGATAAATTTTAATATATTTGGCTTTTTGGTTCTTGTGACTAAGTAATAAAATTAGTATTTTTACAAACATTTTGCCAAGATAAACTTCATAATTAAGAATAAATATTTTGAGAGTTAGCTAACTGAAGTGTTAGCCACTACTGTAACTTTTGTTTCTTTCATCTCTGATGCAAATTAAGCAACAGTTACAGCAGAACACAGTACATTTACTACTCGTGTTTCAGTTATAGATGCAGCATTAAGTGATATCCCATCAGTAATTGTGCGGTTATTTATCATTTTTTGATTCAAATATTCTGAAAAACTGCATAAGCTCAGTAAAGCTGAGAAGTATAAGAATTTAGCCAAGAAAAAAACAAGTACAAAGATGAATTTTCGTACAATTGACGGTAGTAACAATAATCTAGATAATATTGAATATGGCCAAACTGGTGAAAATTTACTTCGTTTAACAGCAGCGGAGTATGCAGATGGAATACAAGAATTAGCTGATGGTCCAAATCCTAGAGTAATTAGTAATACCGTATTCAACCAATCAGAATCTATCCTCAACAACCGTAATTTAAGCGATTATACATGGTTATGGGGACAATTTCTTGACCATGATGTTACTTTGAGCGAGTTACAGTCAGGTCCGACAGCAGAAACTATTAACATTTTTATTCCTGAAGACGATCAAGTTTTTGCCCCAGGTTCATTTATTCCTGTTACCAGGTCACTATTTGATGAAACTANACCAATCAGAATCTATCCTCAACAACCGTAATTTAAGCGATTATACATGGTTATGGGGACAATTTCTTGACCATGATGTTACTTTGAGCGAGTTACAGTCAGGTCCGACAGCAGAAACTATTAACATTTTTATTCCTGAAGACGATCAAGTTTTTGCCCCAGGTTCATTTATTCCTGTTACCAGGTCACTATTTGATGAAACTACTGGTACTAGCACTGATAACCCCCGCGAACAATTCAATGAAATTACTGCTTGGATAGATGGTAGTAATGTCTACGGTAGTGAAGAAGATCGGGCTGACTGGTTGCGAACTTTTGATGATGGAAAATTGAAAGTTACTGACCATTCTACAGGAGATTTGCTACCAACTCCAGGAGGCGACCCAAATGCACCTCACATGGCAATGGATGGGGTAACTGGTGCAAGCACTTTTATTGCTGGTGATGTCCGAGCTAACGAAAATGTGGGTTTAGCCGCAATGCACACTTTATGGGTACGGGAACATAACCGTATTGCTGAAATTATTGCAGATACTCATACAGACTTACCTGATGAAGAGATTTATCAACGGGCGCGTAAAATAGTAGGTGCAGAAATCCAGAAAATTACTTATGATGAGTTCTTACCTAGTTTAGGTGTAACTCTCGACCCTTATACTGGATACGACTCCACTGTTAATCCTAATATCAGTACAGAATTTTCTACTGCTGGTTTTCGTATCGGGCACACTTTAATTAGTTCTACTCTGCCAAGGATAAATGAAGATGGCACGCCTACAGACGAGGGGGCACTCAGTTTAGCAGATGCTTTCTTCCGACCAGATCGTATACCTAATGAAGGGGGAATAGACCCTATATTGAGGGGTTTAGCTTTCCAGGTGCAGCAGGAAACAGATGCAAGTGTAATTGACGATCTACGGAATTTATTATTTGGTCCTCCTAGTGGTGGACCAGTAGCAAATGGTTCAGATTTGCCATCTCTGAATATTCAGCGTGGTCGCGATCATGGTTTGGGCAGTTATAATGATGCGAGAGAAGCATTGGGGTTGACTAGGAAGGATAATTTTAGTGATATTTCATCTGACCTGGAAGTAGTGGCAGCACTGGAGTCAGTTTATGATAGTGTTGACGATATTGACCTGTGGGTAGGGATGTTGTCAGAGGATAATTTACCAGATGCTAGTCTTGGGGAGTTGAATGAGGCAATTTTAGCAGACCAGTTTACCAGGTTACGGGATGGCGATCGCTTCTGGTATGAAAATGATCCTGACCTTGATACTTGGGAGTTAAACGGTGAGTCTGTTTCAGAATATTTAGAGGATTTTCAGTTATCAGATGTTCTCCAGTTGAATACTGGAATTGAAGATGTTTCTGGCAATGTATTCTTTGTTCAACCAGGCGATGTCTTGAACGGTAATTCTGGTAACAATGTCTTGTCAGGAGGTGCAGGTAACGATACTATTAATGGTCGTGGTGGTCAAGACACCCTGAATGGTGGTGCAGGAGACGATGAACTCAAAGGTGGTCCTGGTCAAGACACCCTGAATGGTGGTGCAGGAGACGATGAACTCAAAGGTGGTCCTGGTGAAGATATCCTGAATGGTGATGTAGGAAACGACGAACTCACTGGTGGTGCTGGTAAAGACATCCTGAATGGTGGTGCAGGAGACGATGAACTCAGAGGTAATGGTGGTGAAGACATCCTGAATGGTGATGCTGGAAACGACGAACTCACTGGTGGTGCTGGTAAAGACACCCTGAATGGTGGTGCTGGTGAAGACACCCTGAATGGTGGTACTGCTAAAGACATCCTGAATGGTGATGCAGGAGACGACGAACTCACTGGTGGTGCTGGTAAAGACACCCTGAATGGTGGTGCTGGAAACGACGAACTCACAGGTGGTGCTGGTAAAGACCACTTTATCTTTAACTCTAATGAAGCATTTCAATCAGAGGATTTAGGTATAGATACAATTACAGACTTCCAGTCTAATAAAGATATAATTCTACTTGACAAGGATACTTTTACAGCAATAACTACTGCTATAGGTGGAGATATTGGTGATGAGTTTGCCACTGTAACAAGTAGTCCTGAGACAAGTGATGCCATTATTGTCTATAATTCTAGTACNATCTTTAACTCTAATGAAGCATTTCAATCAGAGGATTTAGGTATAGATACAATTACAGACTTCCAGTCTAATAAAGATATAATTCTACTTGACAAGGATACTTTTACAGCAATAACTACTGCTATAGGTGGAGATATTGGTGATGAGTTTGCCACTGTAACAAGTAGTCCTGAGACAAGTGATGCCATTATTGTCTATAATTCTAGTACAGGTGGTTTATTCTACAATGCTAATGGTAGTGCAGCAGGTTTCGGAGATGGCGGTCAATTTGCTATTCTCTCTGATAACCCAAATCTGACAGCAGATAATTTCCAAATCGGATAATATAGCGCTAGGGAATAGGGAATAGGGAATAGGGAATAGTAAACTGTGAAAGGGTTTCAGGATTTAGAAATGTCCTAACCTTAATGCGTAGCGCTATATCTTCTATGAATTAAACAGGGGATAAATTCTCCTGTTTATCCTGTATCTGAACTGCCCCCTAAGAAAAATCGCGGGTGGTAGTGCATAGTTATAGTAGAGAGAGTGTGGGAGGTGTGGGGAATGTGGGAAGAAATTATATTATGTCCGGTTAAATAGTTATAATTAAAGCTCGTAGTTGTGCTTTAGCCCTATCTATACTTGGGGCTAAAGCACAACTACAAACAAAAACTTTTTGGTCGCGTAAGCGGAACGGAGTTCTATCACTAATCATCCGGACATGATATTACTAAAGCAGGACTTACGCAAAATATGAAAATATACATCACCTGTAGGGGTTAACGGTCGTTCTTACATTGCTGTATTTGAGAACCAAAAACTCAGTAGGGACGTTCCATGGAACGTCCCTGCTTTGGTCTACCCAAATGAAAACTGCTGTAAACAGGAAAATTTATCCCCTGTTTAATTCATATAGCGCTACTTGAAAANTTAACGGTCGTTCTTACATTGCTGTATTTGAGAACCAAAAACTCAGTAGGGACGTTCCATGGAACGTCCCTGCTTTGGTCTACCCAAATGAAAACTGCTGTAAACAGGAAAATTTATCCCCTGTTTAATTCATATAGCGCTACTTGAAAACTGTTCCATCTCCAAAAATGCTGCCACTCGTAAAATTAATGCTTCATTATAAGGCGCAGCAATAATTTGTACTCCTAAAGGTAAACCATTAGTACGGCGAATGGGAACCGACAAAACTGGCAACCCAATAAAAGACAAAGGTTGTGTATACAAACCTAAATTCGGACGTACTAACACTTCCTCCCCAGCAATAGTCATTTTTTCCTGCCCCAATAGGGGGGCAACACAAGGGGTAGTAGGAGCTAAAATAATATCTACTTCCTTAAATATTTCTTCTACACAACCTTGATACCAACGGCGGAAACGTTGAGCTTGGATATACCAGTCTGCCGGAATTAAAGCACCTGCTAAAAAGCGGTCGCGAGTTGCCGGATCGAAATCTTGGGGACGGGTGCGTAAATTTTCCAAATGCAAATTAGCGCCCTCAGAAGCAGTAATAATATATGCAGCAGCTCGTGCGCGATGTGCTTCGGGTATTGTCACCCGCTGAGTTACACCTAATGCGTCCGCCACCTGTTCCACTGCTGTGAATACTTCCGGTTCCCCACCTTTAGCAAAGTGATCGTCAGCAATGGCAATACGCAAATCTTTAATACCTTGGTTGAGTTGAGGAAAACAAGTTTCAGGAGGGCGCTTAGTACAAATTGGGTCTCTTGCATCCGACCCTTGCAAAATATCATAAACCGTGGCAATATCCCGCACAGAACGAGCAAAAGGTCCAACATGGTCTAAACTACTGGCAAATAGAAAAACCCCTGCTCGTGATAAACGCCCATAAGTAGGTTTAAACCCAAAGACACCACATAGAGAAGCAGGTACTCGGATGGAACCGTTGGTGTCGGAACCTAGAGTAATGGGTACTAAACCCGCAGCAACGGCAGCAGCAGATCCACCAGATGAACCGCCAGAGATGCGGGTGAGGTCGTGGGGATTGGGTGTTGCGCCGTAGTGACTATTTTCAGTGACGAAACCGTAGGCGTATTCATCCATATTGAGAGTTCCAACTAGGATGGCACCTGCTTGTTTGAGTTTGGCAACGGCGGTTGCATCTTGGGTTGCGGGTGGGTTTTCGGCATTAATTTTGGCTCCTGCGAGGGTGGTTAAACCTGCGATGTCGTAGAGGTTTTTCACGGCAAAGGGTACTCCCGCTAGGAGACCAGGGTTTTTACCTTGGGCAATGTCTGTGTCTATTTGTTTAGCGCTATTGAGTGCGCTTTCTGTCGTGATGGCAGTGAAACAATTCAGTTTGCGGTTAGACTCGTAAATTTGTTCGAGACATTTGGTTACTAAAGTTTCGCTGGTGGTTTCCCCTGTTTTGATGGCGGAGGCGATCGCTACTGCGTCTGTTTGGTTGAAGTTGATAGTCATTTCAGTTATCAGTTATCAGTTATCAGTTATCAGTACCTCCTACTGAATTAGGAGACAAGAAAATTAGTTATCAGTTACCAGTTATCAGTTATCAGTTATCAGTACCNGAATTAGGAGACAAGAAAATTAGTTATCAGTTACCAGTTATCAGTTATCAGTTATCAGTACCTCCTACTGAATTAGGAGACAAGAAAATCCGAAATTTCCTTTTTTCTCCCCTTGAAAGTACGATACTTTATTTCTTAGTCATGTTTTACACAATTAATAATTAATAATTCACAATTACATCTTTATTTTTTTCAGGATATGATTGACTAAAAAGAATTTTTTGTTTTTTTATCCTTGATTTTTAGAGGTTTTAAACCTTAATTATATCATGTCCGCTGGTATCGTTTGTGTAAAATTTTGGAAAATATTTACCTTCTGTAAGGTTTTTCCTTTTCTTCTTTCTTCTCTCCTAGATAACTAAAGCCTTCTTCCTTGTTCCTTACTTTCTTTATACAATACCGATGCTACCGGACATGATATTATTTGCTAATAAAAAATCAGGAAAAATGAAGACTTCAGTAAGGGTTTAGTGGCTACGATTTTGGAATAAGGGGTTTGAGAGCAAACCCCTACTATTGGCAATTTAAAATACCCTTTCTCATAATAACTACTGTAAGATTATACCAATTTTATTTCTTGATTTTTTCTCCCCATTTTTCTAAGTCAAATTTAGGTGCAGGTTCTATTTCTGGTGGTAGGGGAAAGTCTATTACTAATTGAGCGATCGCTGCTATTCTTTCCATATTTGCTACTACACCTGAAAAATGTTCTGACTGTAATGGTAAATTGATTAATTCTCCTGTTAATTCCACATATTTTTCAATATTTTTCATCATTTATTTCTTCACTTATTTTTTGATTCACATTTTTCATGTCAAGGCAACAAATTTTATTTTTGTCGGAGTAGTTTCTGCTAATAATTTACCCTGAGAAAATACATACTTTACTGTAGCTCGTTTCCTAATTGCATGAAAGGGATTTTTAGCATCTAAAACTATCAAATTACCTGGTTTTCCTACTTCAATTCCATACCTATCCTCCACATCTAAAGTTTTCGCACCATTGCGAGTAATCATTTGATAACAAGCATTAATTTCTGGTATTCCTGTCATCTGACAAATATGCACACCCATATAAGCTACATCTAACATATTACCAGTACCTAAATTATACCAAGGATCTTGCACACAATCATGTCCGAAACTAACATTTAATCCATTTTGCCATAACTCTTTTACTCGCGTCACACCCCGTCTTTTAGGATAAGTATCATTA
>NZ_LGSU01001087.1 GCF_002260545.1 Hydrocoleum sp. CS-953
ATTATCAATTATCCATTGGTAATAAATCTTTAGCAGCTAACCAATCACGATTAAATAATTTTGATTGATAACGGGAACCACTATCACATAATACAGTCACAATAGTATGACCAGGACCCATTTGTTTTGCTAAAGCTAATGCTGCACCAANTCCGAAAACAATTATCCATTGGTAATAAATCTTTAGCAGCTAACCAATCACGATTAAATAATTTTGATTGATAACGGGAACCACTATCACATAATACAGTCACAATAGTATGACCAGGACCCATTTGTTTTGCTAAAGCTAATGCTGCACCAACATTAATTCCGACAGAACCTCCCATAAATAAACCGTCTTTTCTTAATAGTTGATAAACTACTCTTACTGCCTCTTTATCATCAACTCGAATCGCATCATCAATCAGCACATCTTCCATATTTTTTGTTACCCGACCATTACCAATACCCTCAGTAATAGAACTACCCTCAGTAGCAATTTCCCCAGTTTTCACATAACTATAAAGAGCGCTTCCCATCGGGTCTGCTAAAACAGTTTTAACTTGAGGATTTTTTTCTTTTAAAAATAATGAAACACCAGCAAAAGTTCCACCCGTACCAGTAGCAGCTACCCAAGCATCTACTTTTCCATCAGTTTGTTCCCAAATTTCCGGTCCGGTTGTTTCATAATGAGCGATTCTATTTGCCAAATTATCAAACTGATTTGCCCAGACAGCATTTTCCATTTCCGATGCTAATCTACCTGACATTTTTACATAGTTATTTGGGTCTTTGTAGGGAACTGCTGGAACAGGTCTAACCTCCGCACCTAAAGTTCTCAAAGCATCCATTTTTTCAATAGATTGAGTTTCAGGAATAATAATTAAACACTTATAACCTTTAGCATTACAAATATGTGCTAAACCTATTCCTGTATTACCAGCAGTTCCTTCAACAACTGTTCCACCAGGTTTCAGTAAACCTTTTTCTTCTGCATCTTTAATAATATAAAGTGCTGCCCTGTCTTTTACGGAACCTCCAGGATTAAGAAATTCTGCTTTGCCTAAAATTTCACACCCAGTTTCTTCACTGAAACTATTTAATCTAATTAATGGAGTGTTGCCAACTGCACCAATAAAGCCTTGTTTAATATCCATTTTTTACCAACCTACTATTTAGTATTTACAAAATCAGATTTTACCAAACTTTGCTCATATTTAAAACAAATCCCCAATCTGAATTTATTTTTAAAACAATTGGATTTTTCCTCCTAATTTACCAAACTTTCTGCATATTTAAAACAAATCCAGGCAATACTGCTTCCCCACTTACACTCTCAGGATTTTCTAAACATTCCGTCGGAAAATTTGGGCGATAAATATAAACTTTTCTCTCTTTTCTATCAATTAACCAACCTAATTTTACTCCCGGTTCTTCCATATATTCTGTCATTTTTGCTTGGAGAGTTTTTAGGTTATCTGAAGGTGACATTAATTCCACTACAAAGTCTGGGCAAATAGGAGCAAACTNTTTTTTGCTCCTGTGGAAAGAGTAAATCCTGTACTAGAACTAAAGGCTAAACCTGTACCATCCTCATCTGACCAATTCATTAACTGTTGAATAATTCTGCCATCTCTATTTCCTGTTTCTGAACCAGTAGGAGACATAATTAATAGCTCTCCAAATTTATTAGTTTCTATGCGTAAATCTCGATTAATTTGACAGAACTCAAAAAACTGTTCCTCTGTTATATTCCAATCTGAAGGTATTTTTAAAACAATTGGATTTTCCCACATAATTTTCCCTCCTCTTTACCGAAAAATAAAGGTATAAAGCCTCTCACTCACCGTGGAGAAACAAAAAAAATTTCCTTTTATTCAATCCAATCCGTTTTAGGGAGAGGTAATTATCAATTATCAATTATCAATTATCAATTATTGAANATTCAATCCAATCCGTTTTAGGGAGAGGTAATTATCAATTATCAATTATCAATTATCAATTATTGAACAAACTTT
This sequence comes from Hydrocoleum sp. CS-953, assembly GCF_002260545.1. GTDB lineage: Bacteria > Cyanobacteriota > Cyanobacteriia > Cyanobacteriales > Microcoleaceae > Trichodesmium. Next base: position 2,001 of record NZ_LGSU01001087.1, read on the forward strand.
ACTCATATTTAAAACAAATCCAGGCAATATTGTTTCCCCACTTACACTCTCAGGATTTTCTAAACATTCCGTCGGAAAATTTGGGCGATAAATATAAACTTTTCTCTCTTTTCTATCAATTAACCAACCTAATTTTACTCCCGGTTCTTCCATATATTCTGTCATTTTTGCTTGGAGAGTTTTTAGGTTATCTGAAGGTGACATTAATTCCACTACAAAGTCTGGGCAAATAGGAGCAAACTTTTCTTTTTCTTCTTTAGATAAATTCATCCATCTTTCTAATTTTATCCCAGAAGCATCGGGAGATTTTTTTGCTCCTGTAGAAAGAGTAAATCCTGTACTAGAACTAAAAGCTAAACCTGTACCATCCTCATCTGACCAATTCATTAACTGCTGAATAATTCTGCCATCTCTATTTCCTGTTTCTGAACCAGCAGGAGACATAATTAATAGCTCTCCAAATTTATTAGTTTCTATGCGTAAATATCGATTTATTTGACAGAATTCAAAAAATTGTTCCTCTGTCATTTTTAAATCTGGAAGCATTTGTAAAATAATCGGTTCTTCAAGCATATTTTTCCTCCTAATAAGCATTCAGCTTTTCAATGCAATAACTTACTAAAATTAGCTAGTTATCTTCTAAGATAAGAAGTTAATAAATCATCGCTGACTGCTGACTGCTGATAAAATAATTAAGGATTAAGAAGAAAACTTATAACTCTTAATCCTTAACTACATTATTATAAATTTATTTATTAGGTTGAGGAGTCATCCGCAAATATGGCTTAACTTCTGTGTAACCTTTGGGGAATTTTTCTTTCAATACTTCGGGGTCTTTTAGAGAAGGAACAATTACACAATCATCTCCATCTTTCCAATTTACAGGAGTAGCAACTTGATAGTTATCTGTTAATTGTAAAGAGTCAATTACTCTGAGAATTTCATCAAAGTTACGACCTGTACTTGCAGGATAAGTAATAGAAAGACGGAGTTTCTTTTGAGGGTCGATAATAAAAACAGTACGAATTGTCAGATTATTTAAGGAGTTCGGATGAATCATATCGTACAGGTCAGAAACCTTTTTATCTGGATCTGCTAAGATGGGATAATTAACAGTTGTGCTTTGGGTTTCATTGATATCTCCAATCCAACCTTTGTGAGATTCTGCGTCATCTACACTTAGAGCAATAACTTTAACTCCACGTTTGTCAAATTCTGGTTTGAGTCTGGAAACTGTTCCTAATTCTGTGGTGCAAACAGGAGTAAAATCAGCAGGGTGAGAAAATAACACTACCCAACTATCGCCCGCCCAATCAAAAAAGTTAATTTCCCCTTCAGAGGAATTTTGAGTAAAGTTGGGTACTTCGTCACCTAGTCTTAAGGCCATAGCTTAACTTCCTATATTGTTTACTGTGAACAATTTTCATATTTTCATTCTATAGGAACTTAAGCTTTTAACTTTAGATATTCTTAAAAATTCGGTTAAATATAGGTTAAGTTTAAAATTATGCAATTTGTGTTATGAACCAGCAGCTATGTTTCAAATTCTTTACTTCGTAATTCATGCTATACAGCCATTTTTAGTTCCTCTCTGTTTTTTATTTGCTTGGGGATTGATTATTTTAACAGTTTGGAGTATAATTGGCGCGATCGCTGATTCAGTACGTCGCGCTCAAAAAATGCATAATATTCCCTGTGCTAATTGTCTATTTTTTACTGGAGATTATCATCTGAAATGTCCTGTACAGCCTAAAGTTGCTCTTTCGGAAAAAGCAATTAATTGTATTGACTATAGACCTAAATTTGTGAGTTGGTACGATAAGGTTAATTCCGAATTAAAGGAGAATTAGTTACCTGTCAATTTTGAAATGATGGTTTTAGACAATACCGATAAGGAAAGTAGACCAGGGAGAAAAATTAATGGCTTATCTCTGCCATTAATTTTGACAGACTAATAGGAAGTAGGGGAGAAAGTGATTTATCCAGTTTATTTCTCCTATGTTGGAAAGACTTGATATTTTATTTATCAATTAATACAGAGTAGAAGAGAAATTTCTGAACTTGATATTACTCCAAATTTATTTTAAGCAGAAACAAGAGCTTTTTCTCTATGACAATTTCGCCAAAAAAATCCTTTGCCAAATAAATTTTTAGAGGTAGGGAACAGGGAACTGGTAGTAGAAAATATATCTGACCATCAATAAATATACAGTAGTCCTAAATTGGTTGTAATAATTTTTATAACAGTTAATTTTAACTGAAAAACTCTGAAATTATGACTCCTGAATACTGACTACTAACCGCCACCAAAATATTACACCTTAAATAGGATTGCTATACAGATATTTTTGTCTACCAATAAATACCCTATTCTTACCTAAATATTCTGGTTTAAAGCCTCCCCTTTTAAGGGGATAATAAATAAAAATTTTCCTGTTCGTCAATCCTCTTCTTNGGTTTAAAGCCTCCCCTTTTAAGGGGATAATAAATAAAAATTTTCCTGTTCGTCAATCCTCTTCTTTTCAAGGAGAGGTGATTCTTAATTCTTAATTCTTAATTATTGAACAATTCTTACCAATGGATAATTGATAATTAATCAATTCTGGTTTATTGCCTCTCGTCATAATTAATAATGGATAATTGATAATTAAAGAATATAAAAATTGCTTTTTCGTGGCTGTAGAAGCTTTTATAGTGATTCTGAATAAGACTGGGATGAGTGTTTCTTTACATAGAAAGGGTTTCAGCCAAAAAAGTGTTTCATCCTTATTTGAAATGACTATAACTTCTAGTATAGGTTGTCATTAATCAATCATTATTAATTTTTAAAGAGGTAATTAGGGTTTGCTGAAAAAGTATTTTGGAGGGGTAGGAGTCAGGAGTCAGGAGTCAGGAAAAACGGGGAATTTAGAGGAGATAGGAGTCAGAATTATCCCTTGATTTTTCTGCCTTTGTCTGCATAAAATGCTCAAATTTTCAGCTTTTTCCATCGAAAAGCTGGCACTTTTTTCAACCTAAAAAATCTAAAGCGTTTGTCTGTAAATACTTTGAGAATTAATCAGCAAGCCCTAATAATTATCCATTATTCATTATCCATTATCAATTAATGAACCAATATCTACTAATACTTTTAAAACTCCCTTCTTCTGAGCATGAGCAAAAGCATCCATTCCAGCTTCTAGAGGATAATGAGCTTGAATTAATGGCTTGACATTAAGCTTATGTTCTGATAAAAGTTCCAATGCTGGTTCAAAAGGTCCGCAACGAGAACCAATTAAAGTAATTTCATCCACCACTAATGAAGAAATATCCAAACTGAGATTCCCTGCATAAGTGCTTTTGAGAACTAAAATACCACGGGGTCTAAGAGCGCGACGAGCAATAGCAAATCCTTCTGGGTTGCCAGTACATTCCACTGCAACATCAAAAGCTCCTGTAGTAACTGCATCAACAAACCCAGTTTTAATTCNACGAGAACCAATTAAAGTAATTTCATCCACCACTAATGAAGAAATATCCAAACTGAGATTCCCTGCATAAGTGCTTTTGAGAACTAAAATACCACGGGGTCTAAGAGCGCGACGAGCAATAGCAAATCCTTCTGGGTTGCCAGTACATTCCACTGCAACATCAAAAGCTCCTGTAGTAACTGCATCAACAAACCCAGTTTTAATTCCTCTCTCTTCTAAATTTGCCAATTTTTCCTGGTGACGACCAATAACCAATAACTGACAGTCAGTTAAAGCTAAGGTTTGCGCGACTAACTGTCCGAGTTTACCATCCCCCACAACTAAAACTTTATCTACTGGGCAAATTTGTATTTGTTGTTGAATTTCCAATGCTGCTGCGACTGGTTCGGTAAATGTCGCTTCATCTGTTGAGATACTATCGGGAACTGGATGGAGATTTTTGACTGGCAAGGTCAGATATTCGGCAAAAGCTCCGTTGCGGTTAACTATTCCCAAAACTGTCCGATTTTCACAATGGGTGGGTTGGTCGCTCAAGCAAAAGCGACACTTACCACAAGCGGCATTAATTTCTCCTACTACTCTTTGATTGAGTAAATTTTCCGGTCCTTGTTCCACCACACCGACAAATTCATGGCCGAGGATACCTTTGTAGGGGTAGTAACCTCTGAGAAGTTCTAGGTCTGTATTGCAAATACCAGCACGCAAGACCCGAACAAGTGCTTCTCCTTCTGGGGCTTCGGGTGTGGGGAGGTCGGTGCGGAGTTGGAGTTGTTGGTTTTCTAGCCAGATTCCTTTCATGTTCTCTTTTTTTGGTTAGCTTAGTTTTAATTTTAGCGACTAAGTAGGTAGGTCTAATGAAACGTTAAAAAAATTGTAGGGGTGGGTTTAGCCGAAAGCCTTGATAAATTAGAAATTTATTCCTAAAAATCTCCCTCATAATAGAAATTGCGTTTATTTATGTTCACCTACTTAGCTGAATTTTTGAGTATTTTAGGAAATTGGGAACAAATAATAGAAAATTGGCAACAAGTAATAGGGAATAGGGAACAGATAAGAGAAAAAAATACCGTAGTTCATTAATATGAAAACCCATATATAAGCCAGGATTTTTGTTAAAATTGTGGTATGGAGTAAAAGATAATTTCATATAACAAAATCTCAACTCTTGAAAATTTTAGTGAATCTACCTACTTA
>NZ_LGSU01001088.1 GCF_002260545.1 Hydrocoleum sp. CS-953
GAGATGGGGAGATGGGGTGTATTAGATATCTCCCCAAATCCAATCATTAAATCAATTATTACCAATTTTTTATCAATTACTTCTCCACCAGGACCTATTTTTTGGAGATACGGTTAGGGCTTCTATAGAACATCTGTATTAAGAGAAAGTAATTTTGCGATTACTGTATAACCGGATTTTATATTAAAAGTCAAAATTCAAAAGTGATTTATGACTGAGTTTTTGCTGCTCAAATACTCCACAAATAGAATTTATATCATGTCCGCTGGTATCGGAGCTTGTAAAAGTTAGGGTGAATATCTACAGGAAATTTAAGTTTTTTTCTTGCTCATACAATCTTGAAAAATAGTCATTGCGACGATAGGAAGCAATCTCGCATAACTGAGATTGCTTTCCTTACGGAATGCTGCGCATTCATGTCGCGTTTCATGTGAAAAGCGCTGTAAGTATTCCTCTGTTGTCCTTCTTCCTTTGCCTCCGTAAGTCATGTTTTTTCTAAAGTCTCGTTAGATATATTCGTCAAATTATGCAATAAACGCATTTTTTAAATACATAAACCGCATCAAAATAAATATTTTGTAATATAAGCTACGAATTCTTTATTTGCCTTCCTCTAAATTGGTCAACAACAAATTCAAATAAAATTAGTTAAACAGATATGCTCAGAAAACATAGAATCTCTTAAAAAAGTTTTTCATCCTAGTAAACATCTCAAAAAAATAAATAATTAACTAAAAACTAGACCTAAAATTAGGTTTTGGCATAGAAATAAAAGTCTGTAAATAAGGAAAAATAGATGACTGGCACTATAGAAAGCCAAACAAAACTAAATAAGTTTGAGAAAATCAAAGCAGAAAAAGATGGTCTAGCAGTAAAAACAGAAATAGAACATTTTGCCAGAATAGGTTGGGAAGCAATAGACGAAACAGACCGCAACCACAGACTTAAATGGTTGGGTATATTCTTTCGACCTGTAACTCCAGGCAAATTTATGTTAAGGATGCGTATGCCTAATGGAATTATCACCAGTCAACAAATGCGAGTCTTGGCAGAAGTAGTCCAACGCTACGGGGATGATGGTAACGCCGACATTACCACCAGACAAAATTTACAACTGCGAGGAATTAGAATTGAAGATATTCCAGACATTTTCAATAAATTTGAACGAGTTGGTTTAACCAGTGTTCAATCTGGTATGGATAACGTACGAAATATCACGGGTTCCCCTGTTGCTGGTATTGATGCTAATGAACTTTATGATACCCGTGAGTTAGTACAGCAAGTCCAAGATATGATTACTGGTAATAGCAAAGGCAACCCTGAATTTACTAATCTACCAAGAAAATTCAATATAGCGATCGCTGGATGTGTTGATAACTCAGTTCATGCGGAAATTAATGATATTGCCTTTATTCCTGCCTACAAAAACGATAAATTTGGTTTCAATGTTCTGGTGGGTGGCTTTTTCTCAGCCAAACGGTGCGAAGCCGCTATTCCTCTAAATGCTTGGGTAGAACCGAATCAAGTTGTAGCCCTTTGCCGCGCTCTATTAGAAGTATATCGTGATTACGGACTCCGGGGAAATCGACAAAAATCAAGGTTAATGTGGCTCATTGATGAATGGGGAGTTGCAAAATTCCGCTCAGAAGTTGAGCAACAAATGGGGCAAATTTTAGAAACAGAAGCCCTCAAAGACGAAATTATCTGGGAAAAGCGCGACCACATTGGCGTTTATAAACAAAAGCAACCAGGGTTAAACTATGTTGGGTTAAATATTCCTGTTGGTAGATTTTATGCTGCCGATATGTTTGACATAGCTCGTTTAGCTGAAGTTTATGGCAATGGAGAAATTCGTCTGACAGTTGAACAAAATGTTATCATTTCTAATATTCCTGACTCTCGACTAGAAGCATTTCTAGCTGAACCCCTCCTAGAAAAATTTTCTATCGATCCTCAACCATTAACTAGAGCTATAGTTTCCTGTACGGGAGCGCAATTTTGCAACTTTGCCCTGATTGAAACTAAAAATCGCGCTTTGGCAATAGCTAAAGAACTGGAAACAGAACTATCAATGCCAAAACCAGTACGCATTCATTGGACTGGTTGCCCCAACTCTTGCGGNATTTCTAGCTGAACCCCTCCTAGAAAAATTTTCTATCGATCCTCAACCATTAACTAGAGCTATAGTTTCCTGTACGGGAGCGCAATTTTGCAACTTTGCCCTGATTGAAACTAAAAATCGCGCTTTGGCAATAGCTAAAGAACTGGAAACAGAACTATCAATGCCAAAACCAGTACGCATTCATTGGACTGGTTGCCCCAACTCTTGCGGACAACCCCAGGTTGCAGAAATTGGTTTGATGGGTACGAAAGCTCGCAAAGATGGAAAAATGGTTGAGGGTGTTGACTTATACATGGGGGGTAAAGTTGGTAAGGATGCTCAACTTGGTACTTGTGTTCAAAAAGGTATTCCTTGCGAAGACCTCAAACCAATATTAAGGAATTTGTTAATTGAGAATTTTGCTGCTCAACCAAAGTAAGTGTTTACTTGAAGTTGTTGAACGAGTCAATATGATAATTAGTAAAGACCGGAGAAGTATTTGCAGTAAGGAAAACAACTAAAGAGGGAAATTTATTTGTGATACAGTTTGCACTCATTGCCATTCTTTGAACAATTTGACTATTGGCTCGATCTAGCATTGATAAAATTAATCAACCACAGAACCAACCAATCAGAAAATCAGTCTCACACAAAAAATCTATTAATTTCAATACAAAACATTACTTTTATAACAACAAGGAGGAGCTTAACAATGTCTACTACAATCAATCCCTCAAATACTGGTTCTGAAACGGCAAAGTCTCTAGGTCTGAAAATCATATCTGTTATTGGCTTGACATTATTTACTGGCTTTTATGTAAACAGTTGGCAGCGTTCTTTAGGAGAATATGCTCAACAGCAACAAGCTGAAACTACTGTTGCTACATCAACTTCAGAATCTACATTGACGACATCAACTTCAAAAGTGAATACAGTATCAGAAGAAACTGCTCCAGTAGTAACTGAGGTAACTATGACAGTTCCAGAAACTCAAGCAAAACCAAAAATTACTGATTCAGATACCCTTGACAAATTAACCTCGGTACTATATAACCAGATAGACACAAGTTGGAAACAATATCCTACTTTTTCGGAAAATTTAGTCTATCGAGTTACAATGAATTCTGCTGGAAATATTGCTGAATATCAGCACGTCAATAAAGCAGCTTCCAAATATATTGCAGAAACTCCTTTAGAAAAATTGACTAATTTTACTACTACGAACCTAGAAGATGCTAGCAAAGCAACTGCAGAATTTTTAGTGATACTCACTCCCGATGGTGTACTTCAAGTTAATCAATGGATGGCTGAAGAAGGAGTGGAGGAGTAGAGGAGATGGGGAGATGGGGAGATGGGGAGAAATTAAAATATATCCTCTCGATCGCCAAATATTTTATTTATACCTAATCATTCGGAGATGATCTTAGAATATTTTTTTACCTTTAATTCCTATATCGCCTATATCCTATGGATGACTCCACTCCTCAAAAATCAATATCGCTGGCATTGATACTAAATGGGTTCTATACAAGCTGAATTAAGGGATGAATGTGAGTGGGATGGGCATCCTGCCTGTCAGAAAATATAAGGAACGGGCAAGATGCCCATTCCACAAAACTATTAAAATCACCTCGCATTTATGCAAGACCAAAAAATATTTAGAGGCTAAAGTTTAACTACAAACAGCCTCTAAATAATCAAAAGTAATATTCCTCCTCTTTTTGATAAATGCTCTTTACCCTATACGAGTATTAATCTCGTGATTTCTATAACCTAGTATAATTTACATAAAATATGTTAACAGAACTCTGGTCTTTTCGCGGTCGTTACCGCATCCTTCATTTAACTTGGTTTGCCTTTTTTCTCTCTTTTGTTGTTTGGTTTAACTTAGCACCATTAGCAACATCATTAAAAGCAGACTTAGGTTTAGAAACTTCTCAAATAAGAACTCTTGCTATATGTAACGTTGCACTCACAGTACCTGCCCGAATTATCATCGGAATGTTACTAGATAAATACGGACCAAGAATTACCTATTCACTCTTGCTGATGTATGCAGCTATTCCCTGTATTGGGTTTGCTCTTGCTCAAAACTTTAGCCAGTTGGTGATTAGCCGTTTGGCATTAAGTATTGTCGGTGCTGGTTTTGTTATTGGTATCCGCATGGTGGCTGAATGGTTTCCACCTAAAGAAATAGGTTTGGCAGAAGGTATTTATGGCGGTTGGGGTAACTTTGGCTCTGCTGGCGCTGCCTTCACACTTCCCACTATAGCTGCTTGGTTAACTTTTGGTTCCGGTGATGTTTTAAATTGGCGGTTAGCTATCGCTTTGACAGGTATCATTGCTGCACTTTATGGTGCGTTTTATTTCTTTAATGTTCAAGATACACCGCCTGGGAAAGTATATCAAAAACCGAAACGTGCTAGAGGTTTAGAAGTTACTACCCAAAAAGATTTCCTTTTCCTCATTTTGATGAATATTCCTTTAACGGGTGTTCTCTGTTTGTTAGCTTGNTTGGCGGTTAGCTATCGCTTTGACAGGTATCATTGCTGCACTTTATGGTGCGTTTTATTTCTTTAATGTTCAAGATACACCGCCTGGGAAAGTATATCAAAAACCGAAACGTGCTAGAGGTTTAGAAGTTACTACCCAAAAAGATTTCCTTTTCCTCATTTTGATGAATATTCCTTTAACGGGTGTTCTCTGTTTGTTAGCTTGGCGGTTGAGTAAAGTTGGTTTCTTATCCCAAGGTCAGCTTTATATTGTCTGGTTACTACTATTAGGTTTGTATGCTTTCCAAACTTATAACTGTTGGGCAACTAATAAAGAGTTAATTGCTGGAGAAAAACACTATCCTCCTGGCGATCGCTATAAATTTTCTCAGGTAGCAATTTTAGAATTAACTTATTTTGTGAATTTTGGTTCTGAGTTAGCAGTAGTTTCGATGCTCCCTGCTTTCTTTGAAAATACTTTTGGTTTGAGTAAGGCAATGGCAGGAATGATTGCTGCTAGTTATGCTTTTATGAATTTAGCATCTCGTCCTGGTGGTGGTTTAATCTCTGATAAGCTAGGTAGTCGTAAGTTAACAATGACAGTATTGACTGCTGGAATGGGAATTGGTTATCTGACATTTGGTCATGTAGGTGAAAGTTGGTGGTTGCCTGGTGCTGTTTTGCTCACAATGTGTTGTTCTTTCTTTGTCCAAGCGGCTGAAGGTTCTACTTTTGCGATAGTTCCCCTCGTGAAACGCCGAGTGACTGGTCAAATTGCTGGTAATGTTGGTGCTTATGGTAACGTGGGTGCAGTGGTTTATCTGACTTTATTTAGTTTGTTACCCGAAGGTGCTATCGGTAATAAGATTTTCTTTGAAGTTCTTGGAGTCCTGTCAATAATTGTAGCATTTGTCTGTGCTTTCTTCTTGAAAGAACCAGAAGGTTCATTTGCTGAACACCATGAAGGAGAAGAGGAAATGCAAATGGAATCTTTTCCTGTATTTGCTGAAGACTAAGGTTTGTTGGTTGCTGTCAACGCAGGAATTATCAGAAATTATATTGAGTGAATATAAATGATGACTAATAACTGATGAGTAGGTAAAGTTCCCAGCAATTTTAAATATACCTTAAATTGGTTCTATGGGATAGACCTGACAGCAGCCTACGCGATCGCCAATTTCTTAACTAGCTAACTGACTCTGCAAACATTTCTGGTAAACTTCGTAGTAGTCATACTCTGGATAACTTATCAACTCGTGCATTCTCAATTCTCAATTCTTAACCGTCAATATATTTATCTCATAACGCGCGGAAACTGCTGTATAAGTACCTATTTGTGTAAACAGTTTGCTAATATCTACTTCAATTTAAGTTTTTGGTAGTCCTGCATAGTAATGGTGATAATATATATTTTTTTCCCACACTTCCCACACTTCCTATACCATTACTATGCACCACCATCACGTTTTTTTCTTGTTTTAAACTTTCTTCCTTTTTATTTCTTCCTTCTCTGTTACTTTCACTAGATATCTCCAGAAAATAAACTTGCTCTTTAATTTAACATAAGCTAGACTTGTAAAAGTTACTTACAACATCATTTTTTGTATCTTTGGCGTGAAAATCTATTCCCTATTCCCTATTCCCTATTCCCTATTCCCTGTTCCCTACTCTTGCCAAAAGTCTATATCTTTTTCACCAGAGGTCTACTATATTTAATTGAATCAGTATTTATTAAAAGCAACACAGGTTAATTCCTCCGCAATTAGTGCTTAAAGCAACATTGAGAGTCTCCATAGATTTAACTAACCACCAAACCTTACCAGAAGTAGATCCTTGATAATGCTTAAACAGAATGGAAAACTTTTGTTCTAAATAAGGTTTGGCTTGGCGACAAAAGAGTACAATTTTCAATAATATACCAATAACTCTTATCGTCCCCAGATTATTAATTAAGTCATAAAAAACAAAATGTTTAGGTTGTTCTAGACTATCGATAACTATAAAATTTAATAACTTTTTACAAGTACCTAAAATTAGAAAATCATTGGGTTTATTACTATTATTTTTAGAC
>NZ_LGSU01001089.1 GCF_002260545.1 Hydrocoleum sp. CS-953
GTTTTAGGAAATATTGGTGTTGCTTATGAAGCATATTAAACTATCAGTTAACTATAGAATACAGCAATGAGCGCTCAGGTATTTACAATGTCCAGCTCAAAGTGCAGTAATTAAAAAGGTTATAAAAAATAATGTGTAAATATGCCAGCGCACATTGCTATATTATCAGCAACACTTAAATATTTCCGTAGCATTTCCTGCGGAATGCTGCGCAAACAGCTATTAGCAGTTAGCTCTCAGCTTTTACCAAAAAAATGGGTATAAAGCCTCTCCTTTCAGGGAGAAAAAAATAAAAAATTTTCCTTTTAACCAATCCTCTTCTTTTCAAGAAGAGGTAATTATTAATTATTAATTGTTAATTATTAATTATTGAATTGGTCATTCTGTGCAAAAAGATGCCTGAAAGTAATAACTTATTAAGTTTAGCTGATGACCTTTTTTGTGTCGGACTTTTAATTCTCGCTATCAGACGAATTCCTTCTTCTAGCTGATAGCTGACCGCTGAATGCTTAAATATTTCTAGATAAATTCAACACTGAAAAGGGAAACAAAAGCATTAGGAAATTTAGGGAATACTTATTCATCTTATTCTCTATAAAATTATCAACAAGCAGTTAAATATCAACAAAAACATTTAGCGAACGCTCAAGAAACCCTAGACAAATTTACCATCGAACAAGCTTGCTCAAGTTTAGGAATAGCCGATCATGTCTTGGGAGAATTTTCCCTCGCTCAACAATACTATCAACGACAATTAGCTATTGCAAAAAAAATAGATAATTATACTAGCCAAGGAGATGTTTTATTTAATCTAAGATTAGTATATGAATCAATGGAAGATAGAATAAAAGTAGAAGAATTGAAACAACAACAAATAGCGATCGCCAAAGAATTATTATCAAAACAATTTAGCAATAACTTTACAGAAATTGCTCAAAATGTGGCTCTAAATCTTACCGAAGATTCTGCAGTTAGTGATTTAAGTGTCATAGACCTCCAATATACTAATTTTGGGCGTGGTGCGACTCAATGATTTTGATAAGCATTGCTGATTTTAGGTATTAAACTAAGACAAAAGAAGAGGGAACAAAAAAAGCAGAAAAAGCAGAAAAATTATAAATTTTATCAAGTTTATTGAACTAAGGAAGCAGTTATCATCAAGATTTCTAGCTTTATAGTAAAGATTTATCACGGCTGGCATAAAACGTCAATTGAGAAAAACTTATTTCTAACCCCTGACTCCTGACTCATGATTTATGACTCCTGACTGTTAAGACTTAACAAGACCAAAAAATAAGTTAAAACTAATTTTCTGGGAGTGAAAACTGGTATAACAGTTAAAAATATAGCTGATGAAAATTTTGACTCTATGACTGGTATTGAAGGATTATGGCCTCATAATATTAGCCCCAACCGACTAGCTGTGTTGGAAATAAAATTGGTGCTTTGGTTGCGATCGCAGAATTTTAGCTCTGAGTTAGCTGCTCAGTCATTACAATATAAATCTCCAGAGGAGTTGCAAGGTTTAATGTTATCTGCAACTGCTGCTGGATGTGATTTTTCAGAGTTTAGAATAATAAGCAAAAATGTAATTGAGGCAAATACAGAAAATTTATTGGAGTTAGCAAATATTGCCGATCTAAATCCTGTTCAAGATTTTGCTGGTGCTAAATTATTAGGGGTTAATTTATGTGGTGTTGATTTGAGTGGAGCAAATTTATATGGTGCTTACCTACGGGGTGCAGATTTAAGTGATGCAGATTTAAGTGAAGCTAATCTTAGTAAAGTAAATTTGGGTGGTGCAGATTTGAGTGGTGCGTTGTTAAGTAATGCCAATCTAACTGATGCAAACTTGCACCTTGTTAGTCTAGCTTTGGCTAATTTAAGTGGTGCGAATTTGAGTAATGCGAATTTGAGTAATGCGAATTTGAGTAATGCGAATTTAAGTGATGCGAATTTGAGTAATGCGAATTTGAGTGATGCAGATTTAAGTAATGCTGGATTAGCATTAACAAATTTAAAAGGAGCTAATTTTCACAATACAAAAGTAGACAATGCTAGGTTATGGCATGATGCTGGTTTATCTGAAGAAATGAAGGGAGATTTAATTAGCCGTGGGGCAGTTTTTGAGGATGCTTAGTCAGAAAAAAATTAATTAATTACTAATCTATTTACTTGATTTTCCTGTTCATATTTTTCTATTTATACTTTCGGTAATTGCAGAAAAGACAGAATCAATATAAGTAATACCAATTCACTTTAAAGATGTCAGAAATAGTCTCAAACTTTAGATGTGAAATAATTTCCTGAAATTACTTTGGAATCAAAGTTTTGAGTCTATGAAATCTTAATGAATGAGTAACTTTTAACTTCCGTGAAATGGTATAAGTATCTAGTCATTTCAGTTATCAGTTATTANAATAGTCTCAAACTTTAGATGTGAAATAATTTCCTGAAATTACTTTGGAATCAAAGTTTTGAGTCTATGAAATCTTAATGAATGAGTAACTTTTAACTTCCGTGAAATGGTATAAGTATCTAGTCATTTCAGTTATCAGTTATTAGCCTCCAGAGTCGTAACTGTGTTTTTTCCTTACAGAATGCTCCGCTTTCCATGTCGCTTAGGGTTTGACTAAGGAACATGAAAAACTTGCGTTGTGCAGTAGCAAAACAGTACCGACGGCTGAAACTATAGCCTTTAAATAGTCAAATTTATTTTTTCATCGCCTTAAAATGGAAGGGTTGAGACCTTATTCTTTGGTCATAAATTAAGTTAGTTTTGCCAGAGGAAAAGTCAAAATTTACTGGTTTCATCTATTTTAATTAGAATTTAACCTGCCTATTTCTTCAGATTTTATCTAAATGCCTTTTTTGTAATAATTATTTGTGATAATTATATTAGAAAAAGGTTAATTATTCTGAGTTATACAGGACTAAATTAATTTTAATGATTGGCCTCAAATAACATCTTAAATTTCAAACATTAAAGATATAGGTATATATGGCTAACCAAAAATCACTTGATAAACTACAGAAACTAATTCAAGGTACAAAAAATCAAGCAATAAATGATGCTGATGAAACCACCAATCAAAAATTGACTAACAATTTTGCTGGTGTAAATCTTGAGTATGCTGACCTAAGTCTGAGCGATCTAGATGATATTAATTTGAGTGACGCTATTCTGAGAAGTGCTTATTTATTGTGCGCTAATTTGAAAAGAACTAACTTTAGTAATAGCGATCTGAGTCATGCTAATCTGAGTGGGGCAATAATGTGGTTTGCTAACTTTAGTAAGGTGAATTTCCAGGGTGCAGACCTCAGAGGAGCCAGTTTTAGGGGTGCTAACCTACAGGGTGCTAACCTAGAGGGTGCTAATCTCTGGCGTAGCGAGATTACAAATTCAAAGTTAATTGAAACTAATCTGACTAATGCTAATTTGACTCGTGCTAATTTGAGAAATAGCAATCTTACAAATGCCAACTTTAGTTATGCGGAACTTAATGATGCTAATCTCAATGAAGCTAATCTTAAAGGTACTAATTTTAGTCATGCCAATTTGACAGATGTTAGCCTTNGGGTGCTAATCTCTGGCGTAGCGAGATTACAAATTCAAAGTTAATTGAAACTAATCTGACTAATGCTAATTTGACTCGTGCTAATTTGAGAAATAGCAATCTTACAAATGCCAACTTTAGTTATGCGGAACTTAATGATGCTAATCTCAATGAAGCTAATCTTAAAGGTACTAATTTTAGTCATGCCAATTTGACAGATGTTAGCCTTAAAGATGCTAATCTCGAAGAAGCTAATTTATCTAATGTTAATCTTTTTGGAGGTCAATTAAATCGAGGCAATCTTAGTAGCGCTAATTTTAGTGATGCTAATCTTAATTGCACTAATTTTAGTGATGCTAATCTTAATAACACAAAGTTGAAAGGTGTTAACTTAAATCATGTTAATTTAAGAGGAGTAAAAATTAATCATGGAACAGAATTAGATGATAAGTGGTATCTTGTTTGGGATATTGTTAATCATGGTGCTTATGGGAGAAATTTAAGTGGAGTTAACCTAGAAAATGCCGATCTTAAGGGTGCTAATATTGGCACTGCTAATTTAACTAATGCTAACCTCAAATATGCTAACCTCAGATATGCTAATCTCAGCAATGCTAATCTCACTAATATTCAATTAATTAATGCTAATCTAGCAGATATTAATTTGATTAAAGCTAATTTATATCATGCGAATATGGAAGGGGCTAACCTAAGCAATACTTTATTATTTAATTCTATTATGACGGGTGCTTTATTGAATGAAGCTAAACTTTTAAAAGCCCAATTGTGTGATACCGAATTATCAAATGCCAAATTAATGATGGCAAATCTGATGAATGCTAACTTGAAAAATGCTAGGTTATTGGGTGCTGATTTAAGAGAAATTAACCTAGAAGGTGCAGAATTAGATGGCGCTCTATTTGGTAATAATCTGGGAATTTCTGAGGAAATGAAGCAGGAATTAATTAAACGTGGGGCAGTTTTTCAGGATGAATATTAAGGTATAATATTATGTTTATGTTCAACAATTAATAATTAATTAGGGTTTCCTGAAAAAGTCTTATGGGTGAGGGTAGGAGTCAGGAGAAAGGAGAAAGGAGACAGGAAGAGTCAGGAATGAGCGAGGAGGCAGGAGGAAGAATTATCCCTTGATTTTTCAGCTATGAGTCAACCCAAAATCCTAACTTTATGCAGCTCTAAGNAATTATCCCTTGATTTTTCAGCTATGAGTCAACCCAAAATCCTAACTTTATGCAGCTCTAAGGAGCAAAAACCTTGTACTTTTTCCAGATCTAAAACGGCTAAAACCTTTACCTGTAAATGCTTTAAAATTTAATCAGCAAGCCCTAATTATTACTTCTTCTTTCATATCAGGAGTTAGTAGTAAAGATAGTAAGGAGTCTGAAATGGGAAATATCTTGAAATAAAAATTTGGTATGTTAGATAGACTCTTATAGCCTAGTTAAACATAGCATTATTTTTGAGCATTGGTAATCATAACAAATGTCAGGGTTTAGTAACGAAATTTATCAAAGATGACTAACTATATTTCCGTCATCTTTGATAGTAATAAATGTAAGCATTCAGCCGTCAGCCATCAGCTATCAGCTATTAGCTTCATTACCTTGAAAGAGGGAATAGAAATTAGTATTAAACTGTACCTCACCATCCTAAAAATTGTTGATAAACATAGGGTAGCATTCAGCGGTTAGCTATAAAAAGCATTCGAGCTGAGTGCTGACCGCTAATAGCTGAATGCTTACTAATAAATAGCAATGTGTTCTTGTTTCTCCCTTACTTTACAGCGCTTTTCAGATGGATAAACCACATCGTCATAATCAAAACTCTGTAGGGGCGAATAGCCATTTAGCGTTCCGCACAACTTTCCTGACGGAATGCTCCACAAACGTTAACGCTGCGCGACATGTTTGCGCTAGCATTCCGAAGGAAAAAGCGTTAGCGCAGTTCCTCTGGAAGAGGCAGTTCCTCTGGAAGAGGCAGCATTCCGTCAGGAAAAACCCCCTACTGTGGTCTACTGAAATGAAAACCACTGTAACTCTAATACTTGATTACTTTATCTTCAATAAGTATATTAGTTTTGATAGTATTTTCCTTATTTATTATAATTATCAAAACTATGATGACTTAAGATTTAAAATTGATGCGGTAATTCCTAAATAATTATCCTACTAATTTTTCAATTGCATCAATATTGCTAGGCAATTCTTGAGTCAAAATTTCAGCTCCCTCTGTAGTAATTAAAATATCATCCTCAATCCTAATACCTCGAACATCAGAAAATTTTTCTAGCTTTTCCCAATGAACAATATTCTGATATTTTTGACGCATTTCTAAATCATTTAAAATAGCTGGAACTTGATAAAAACCAGGTTCAATTGTGACTAACATTCCCGGAATTAATGGACGATTTAATCGTAAAAAACCTAAACCAAAACGACTACTACGTTCCCTACCAATTTCATATCCAGCTAAATCTCCTAAATCTTCCATATCGTGAACATCTAAACCTAATAAATGACCAACTCCATGAGGAAAAAATAAGGCATGAGCATCCATTTCTACTAAGTCTTCTGGTTTACCTTTTAAAATTCCTAAATCAACTAATCCTTCAGTAATAACTTTAGCTGCTAATAAATGAATATCTAAATATTCTACACCTGCTTTAATTTGAGAAATACAAGTATCATGGGCAGCTAAAACTACATCATAAATATCTCTTTGTGTAGGAGAAAATTTACCAGAAACAGGCCAAGTTCGAGTCACATCACTTGCCCAACCTAAAGTTGTTTCTGCTCCTACATCTGCTAATAGTAAATCTCCTGTTTGTAGAGGATGATAATATTGTTCATTGTGCAAAACTTCTCCATATACAGTCACAATACTACCGTAAGCACAAGTCATATTATGAGAAATAATAATACTCTCCATTGCAGCACGGATATTTGCTTCAGATTTAGCATTTTTTGTGGCTGCTATTCCTGCTTTATGAGCTTCTACTGTTACTGCTGCTGCTTGTTTGATTTCTCTTAAAGCTGTATCATCATGGCTAAGTCTTAAAGAGATAATTGCTTTAGTTAATTCTAAGTCAATTTCTTGGGG
>NZ_LGSU01000109.1 GCF_002260545.1 Hydrocoleum sp. CS-953
TATTAATATAAGGAGGATAATAAATGGCTAAAACTGATTTTAAAGATTATTACTCAATCTTAGGTTTAACTAAAAGTGCTAGTGCAGAAGAAATAAAAAAAGCTTACCGTAAATTAGCTCGGAAATATCACCCAGATATGAACCCTGGCGATCGCAAAGCAGAAGCTAGTTTCAAAGAAGTTAACGAAGCTTATGAAGTTTTATCAGATCCAGAAAAACGCAAAAAATATGACCAATTTGGTCAATACTGGAAACAGGTAGGCTCTAGTGGTGGTGGATGGCCTGGTGGAACAAGTGGTAGTACCGTAGATTTTAGTGGATTTGACTTTAGTCAGTATGCCAGCTTTGACGATTTTATCAATACCTTATTGGGACGTAGTGGTAGTCCTGGTAGTAGTAATGCTGGTGGACGACGAACTTACACCTACAAAACAAATACAGGTTGGCCAGGAGGATTTGGTAATGGATTTGATGGTGCTTCTGGTTTTGATGGTCGTAAGTCAGCAACTTCCCTAAATTTAGAAGCTGAAATTACTCTGACTTTTGCGGAAGCTTTTCGGGGAACACAAAAACGTGTGGGTGGTGGAGAAGTTTCAATTCCCCCTGGAGTTAAATCGGGAAGTAAAATTAGAGTTAAGGGTAGAGGTCAATTAGACCCATATACTCAGCAAAGGGGAGATTTGTATTTAAAGGTAGAAATTCAGTCTCACTCCTTTTACCAGTTTGAGGGAGATAATTTACTTTGTGAAGTGCCAATAAGTCCTGATGAAGCTGTATTGGGTACATCTATTGAAGTGCCAACTCCCGATGGCATAGTTAATGTTAATGTTCCTGCTGGTATTCGTTCGGGTCAATCTTTGCGGTTACGGGGCAAGGGATGGCCTAAACCAAAATCAGGGGAACGTACTGACCAGTTAGTAAGAATTATTATTACTGCTCCAAAAAATATTACTTCTTTAGAAAGAGAATGTTATGAAAAAATCAAAGCTAATCGTACTTTTGACCCTCGCAATCATTTAAAAAATGTATCTCTCTAGTTTAGGGAATAGGGAATAGGGAATAGGGAGTAGGGAGTAGGGAAGAAATTGAAAAAGTAAGGGAGTCAAGAGTAAAGATAGAGTAAAAAGGTTGGGATAATTTATTGTTTGCTATTCTTTGAGTTCAGTTAATAATACCCAGTCATTTTCAAGTCAAAAGTCTTAAAATCGACTTTTGACTTTAGATTTTTCGGACTCTTTTTTGAGTGAAATCAGGAGCCAAAGTTATATTCACAGACATATATCTTCATAAATTGTTACTTTCTCCAATATATCTAAATTTGGCTGACAAGTTACAAGTTTGTCCCATTAACTAATATGAAAGTCCTCAGTGCAGTTGTTGAGATAATATGCACATAATTAGGGAACAGCTCTAGAAAGTAATAGGAATAATAGTTTCAGAGTTTTTATCATTNCATCAATAGTTTCAAAGATTTGCTTAATTTTAGGGTAATTATTAACCACTCTCTTCTGAGTGAAATCAGGAGCCAAAGTTATATTCACAGACATATATCTTCATAAATTGTTACTTTCTCCAATATATCTAAATTTGGCTGACAAGTTACAAGTTTGTCCCATTTAACTAATATGAAAGTCCTCAGTGCAGTTGTTGAGATAATATGCACATAATTAGGGAACAGCTCTAGAAAGTAATAGGAATAATAGTTTCAGAGTTTTTATCATTTTTGGGACTTTTGATGGCTCACGTTCCGTGGGTCACTTTATCATCTAATTAAGTAGACAAAAATCGTTAATTTCCCTCGTACTTATACTCTGTAAATTATCTTTATTGACCTTCCTTGTAGTCAAGTTAAAAGGTTTAATTGAGTATTTATACTTAATTAGTTTCTCTGATTGGCAATTTCCTAGGAAATTATATGTGAATGCTATTCCCTCTTGTAAAGCATTAAATTTATCGATCCTCTACCTGACTGATTATCTTTAATCTACTACATTTTGAAGTCGAGAATATAGATTATAAATCATTGAAGAGTTCTATCTATTCAAAATATTCAAACTTTTTGATGAATTAGTCTAAAAGTATTAATTTTTTCGGATTAATTTTCCGGTAGTGCTATATCAGTGCCAATTTTTGAAGTGTCTACTTTTAGGATAATCCTGCTTTCCGATATTAACAGTAAAATATCGGATTCA
>NZ_LGSU01001090.1 GCF_002260545.1 Hydrocoleum sp. CS-953
TCTGAGTCGAGATAGTTATATCACCCCCATCCCCATAAGACGAAGAGTCAACCGACTGGGTATTGATATCACCAGTCTGAGTCGAGATAAAAATATGCCGAAAACCATTATGCTTCAGTATATTCACAGTCATCCACAAGAATCAGAACGTTTATTAGGTATCAAGTATGAACAGCTAGAAAAGTTATTAAAACAAGCAGAAGAACTTCACAATAATAAGTGAGAAATAGCCACAGCTAAAAAAGTTAGAATAATTGCTTCTGGTGGTGGTAGGTCAACTAAATTATCTATACTCAGAACAAATAATTTTAACCTTAACTTATTTAAGACATTTGACAACTTTTCAACTATTAGGAATTCAATTTGGAGTCAGTGAAACTACTGCCAATAATATCTTTAATTATTGGTGTCCAATAATTGGTAAATTGTTACCACCAAGTCTGCTATAACAGGTACAAAAAACTCAAGTGACAAAGAAATTTTCTCCGAAATTTTAACAAAATACGAGTTAATCACAGATAGCTATGAACAGGGTATAGAAAGGCTAGAAAAATATGAAAAACAAAAAGAATATTACTCAGGAAAGAAACAAAGTCATACAAGAAAAAGTCAGGTAATTGTGTTACCTAATGGTAAAGATATTGTTGACATCGAAGCTGGAAAACCAGGCAAAACAAGTGATATAAATTTTTTTCGTGAAACCCAAGAAAAATTCCATCAAGAACAAAAATTTACCGGGGACAGAGCTTATGTGGGAGAACCAGCAATAAAAACACCTAAAAAAAAGCCCAAAAATCAAGAATTAACCAGTAAGGAAAAGTCTGGGTCAGGAAGAGCTAGCATCTGAAAGAATTTTTGTAGAACATATAATTAGATTACTAACAATATTTCGGGTAGCCCAAGAAAGATTTAGGCTAAATCCTGATAAATATGCACAAATAATAACGACTATTTGTGGTCTGGTTAGATTACGAATAGGTACATTTATTTTGTAGTAGCAATTGCTCCTTAGTATCCATATAAATCAGTTGACTTTCAGGGTTACTTACCTTGAGAGTTTTTAATAGTAAGTATCTATAATACTCATTTTAGTGTAAAAATCAACTATCTTAGATAAGTGGCGTTGGCGGAGCCTAGCGGCAGCTACATCGATCCCCAAAAGATAGTGATAATAAGCGTTTGACTATTTCCGGAGATGTCTAATAGGTAAGAGTTAAAGGGAATATAGCCGATTAGTAAATACATAAAGAATTTTGTCTACCTACTTATACCAATTACCATGCATTAATGCTATACTTCAGCTTGACTTCAGAAGTTAAATAGTTAGCAAGATTCAAAGTCTTTTTTTGACAATTATTAGTCGGTTAGTATAGGTTTTTCCTACTTTTAACAACTCCTCCAACCTCCCACATTCCTACACTTCCCCACCCAATCATATATAGCATTCATGCATGAGAAATGGTATTATTAATTCTCTGTTGCCTGTTGCCTAAAGTCTTAAAATTTTGTACCTCACTAACTCCAAAACTCCTGTAAGTTTCGTTAGGTGATATTGCCAACCCAACGCTCCGCCATCGCAAGTTGACATATTCGACTTGACGTCGGTTGCATTATCCTAGGGCTTCAAGTCCTACATTCACCTGAGAGGCCAATTTCGACTCTGATTCAAATATCTGGCCTAACAGTTCATCCCCCTGGAGATGCTGCCACTCCAACTCAATGGGGTTTATCTCCAAACAGTAGGGAGCCAAGAAGAACAAGTACAACCCCTGCATTGCAAACTAGGGAGTTTCTTCTTTACTGCCTCATAGCACAAAAAGAATCCTATACTTCATCAAGACTTCAGTTATTAAGTAATAAGTAAGCTTCAGTTATTTTTTTAACGATTATCCGCATTAAGCTAAGATATCTTATATCTCATAACTCTACTCCCTCCGACCTACTCTGTACTTTTAAGGAGATGTAGCAACAATGGAGAATTTGGTATTACTTGTGTGAATTGAGCTATTATCAAGTGTAATCACCCAAATTTCATCACTACCTTGGTAAAAGTAAGGTGAAAAAATAATATATAAGGGGTGCAGTAAAAACATAACTGTCAGTGCGGTCAAGAATTCCTCCATGTCCAGGTATCAGTTTTCCAGAATCTTTAACACCTGCATCTCGTTTCATCATGGATTCAGTTAAATCTCCAAGTAGACTAGCAATGCCTACTATTAAACCCAAGACAGCACCTGTCCAAGGTAAACCAGGCCAATCTAAGTACCAAGAACCTATTGTAGCGACTCCTACACTACCTAAAACTCCAAATACTGCACCCTCCACAGTCTTTTTCGGGCTTATTTCTGAAAGTCTAATTCGACCAAAGAACTTTCCGACAAAATAAGCCCCTATATCAGCAGCCCATATACAACAAAAACCAAGTAGAGTAAACGTTAAGCTCGAAGGCCAACTCAAAGGGTCTATCCATGAAATATGCTCGTAGTTTTCTAAGGTTATTTGGGATGTCTGTAATTGAGCTTCAAGTCCCACTCTGAGTCTGATCCAATAGCTGGGTAAATATCCACCATAAAATAGACCTAAGATTGATGATGCTATGTCAGCTATAGTTGCTAATTTTGGCTGAAATAGTAGATAAAAACAAATTATGGTTCCTGCCAATGTAAATATGGCATCTACTAGGTTAGGATTTAGAGCTGCTACTACTAGCATGACTTGACTTAGTGCTAAAGTAGTTTTGGCTGCTGGGGCAATACCTTTGGCACGAGCTAGTTGAAAATATTCAAGTTGCCCCAGGTAAACTATGACTCCCATACCTACTGTAAACCACCATCCCCCAAAAATAATCATTCCCAGAGCTACAACGATTGCTACAAATCCACTAATTATTCGAGATAAAGACATAATATTATTAACTTAAAACTTAAATTTTACACTCTCCACCACTACTAACCCTCTGTTTATAATTATTTCTGTTGCAGCTAGATCTAAATTAATTCTATATACACAGTTGCTCCAGGTATGTTTTCTTTCACAGATCTTTTTTATTAATTTTATCATATTTATGAGTTTCTTGATAGGTATACTTATTATCAAATTTTTTATAAAATTAACCTCATTTTCAGTAAATATCAGGGAATATCTCATTGATAAACTAACCTATCCAACTATCTAGATATTTAATACTACTTTGAAACAAGAATGCTACAAAAAGGTGCATCTAGATCGCAGATAGTTAGAGCTGCTATAATTGATTTGAGACAGCTATATCTATCATTTTTCCTTTTTTTTTCAATAGATTTCTCCAACTTTGGTCTTCAGTCTTCCCTCTTCCTTGATTCTACCATTTGTAACAAATATTTATCACTCTTGGTATAAGTATTCAGCCTGCAGCTAGCCTTTTACAGAAGAACTACGTTATCAGCTACGACCTATGAGTTATTAACTAATTGTTCTGGAAAGAGAAATTAGTCTTCAATATTACGGCTTTTGCTTGCAAGAGTACTTTGATGTCTTCATGCAGGATTAAAAAATCATCAGCATAGCGTATTAAAGATAGGCTGTTTCGTTGATCTCGTTTTGCCATTATTCTTCGGCTCGGATATTTGAGAGGAAGTTTTTCAGTAAATTCAGATAACCTTTCTTCCATACCGTGTAGGGCGATGTTTGCTAGTAGGGGACTGATAACCCCTCCTTGTGGTGTACCTTCGAGAGTGTCTAGGAATTGATTATTGTCAAATACTCCGGACTTTAACCATTGTTTAATTAGTCGCTTATATGGAGATTGACCTATTTTTCCTAGCAGTGCATCATGGTTAATTCGGTCAAAACACTTGGATATGTAAGAGCATTTATTACAGCAGTTTTCAAATGGATAAACCACAGTCGATTTGCACTGGGGGCATAATCAAAGACTTGTATTCGGTTGCAACTTGAGGATGTAGAGCTTTGAAACTAGCCTTTGCCTCCTGAGTTCTGTACGGGCGTTTTGCTGCGCGACATATAAAGCGGAGCTTTGCGTTAGCACATGGCCAGCAAGCCCCTACGACTCCTGACTCCTACAAAAGTTTTGTGGTTTACTCAACTGAAAAGCGCTGTAATCCTTTGTTGGCGGTACGATTGCATTCCTCTTTGTCTTGATGCAGTCGCTCATGGGGGAAACCCCCTTTGGCGGCGCTGCATCGCTTTACTCTTTTCGGTGAAAAGGTGACTTGATTTTTCTCACCTTTTTTGTACACTGGAATAAAATCATTATCTATAAAACTTGATGCGGAGGTATAAGATTCTTCTGTAAGAATTACATTTATCTCTACCATCTTGGCTTTATAAGATAACATTTCAATTAATTTATTATAGGGAACAGATACAAAATTTTGATTATTTATTTTCCCTAAATTGAGCTTCTGCTTCCACTCTTCATTGTGCCCAATTATCAGAGTTCCTCTGCATCTGATTAATTAAAGTATCAATAATCAAACGAGATGCAATATGCAAGGTAATCATTGATTTTAAATTCTCTTTTTAACATAAGCTTTTTCAGTAGCCGACTTGATTGATTTTCCCGGAGTTGAGATTGTAGGAAGCTTTTAACTTTGTTATAGTATTGATTTATAGATTTTAACGGTCTGCCATTGATCACTCTTGGGTTTAATTCCGGCACCCTTAAAACTTAATGTAGCTAAATTGTTTAATCCAATATCAATACTGGCATAACTATTTTCCTCTAGCTCGTATTGTTTTTCGCATTTCTCATATTTATCATAAACTACCTCAATTACATAATGGTTAAGTCTAGGGACGAGACGAACTTGTTTAAGAGCGTGAAGTAGGTACTAATGTTTTTAGATAAATCCCAGTTTTACTTAGATTAATAATTCCTTGTTTTAATTGCCTTTTGCTGATAGCTTGTCTTGTATAAACTACAATATTTCTTCATCTTATTTTATTTTTATATCCCGGAAGACGAGGACGAGCATTAAACTTTGATGGGTTTTGTTTATAAGCTTCGTTCGCTACTAAAAAGCAATTCATGTGTTTCTATCTAAAATCATCAATATTTGTTGAGAGACTTTAGCTGGCATTGCTTGATAGTCTGATTGAGTAGAGAGTGTTTTTTGTAGGTGATAATAGTCATTCTGGAGTATTTTCAAATATAAAAGACTGACGAACTAAATAATTAGCATGAGTTATAGAGATTTTTAGATAAGAAACACAGTCGGTCAATTTCAGCATAAAACCGATGTTGGGATTGAATAATATGTCTCTCAACTAATTTCATAAATCAAAGGATTAAAATTACGATTAGGCTCTGAACATTTATTAGTTTTTATGATTATTGAGTCGGGAATTAAGTGCCAATTTCATTGTACCATTAAACATCATGTCCTTCAGTTATTAAATTTTGTCAAATACTTAGTAGCTTTTTTGTACAAATAAACAAAGATATTTGACATTATTTGACTACATAAGACTATATTTATGTAGAAAGTTTATTATACCAGCTTCACCAATTTGATATTCAGTCTCATCAGTGTGGCCTATGCGGTCAACCCAAGAACAGGGCAGGTGGAATTTCACCACCAAGGATATAAGAGTTTTCACAGCTCGAAGCTATTCACTTCATGTCATGACCTGGAAGGCTAAATATACCTGCTTTTCAGTAGTCTTGGTTAGCCAACGAGTCGCACCTTTATTCCTAGATCAATACCAATTTGTTTGGTTACTGGCTTAAGTTTTAAATCTCTGGTATCATTAACTCTCAGACATACAGAGCATCTACCACTTGGATCAAGTTTGATAGTAATTGTACTAGGTTTACAACCTACTGGTAGTTGTCTGATCCATCTCATGGGTAATGGTTCTGCACATTTGGCTAAATAGACTTGGTCATCTTTCCATCTGAATGCTGATGAGCGTAAATTCAGCACTACCACCATTCCGCTTTTTCTTGAAGTTAGGATATTTAGTTCTTCCACTAAAAAAGTTAGTGAAAGTTGTTTGCAAATGTCTTAAACCTTGCTGCAATGGAACACTGTTTATTTCTTTTAGAAAATCTAAATCTTCTTGTTTTTTCCAGTTAGTAAGCATAGTTGAGGTTTGTTTGTAGCTTACTCGCTCTTTGTTCTCATACCACAATTGAGTTCTTGCAGCTAAAGCATTATTGTAAATTAAACGTACACAACCCAAAGTCATTCGCAACAGACTTTCCTGTTCCGGGGTAGGGTAAAACCTAAATTTGTAGGCTTTTTCAACCATTCACTTCACTGCTTACTTATTCAATGTTTACATTTAAACAGATTATCTGTAAAACTGCAACATTGGTTGGTTTTCCCATCTCTCAGCTCCCCTGCGGGAGAGCGCGGGTCTTCAACCAACATCGAGATAAAATATTATTGGCTAATTTTCCAAGTTGACTAAAAAATAAGGTCAATAACTTCTTTTTTTAAGGAGATGAAAAAAATCTACCTCAGTATTTCAAGTCTCTGGTTTTAGTCAGAGGTACTTACAACTGAAATGGCTACCCAATTTAATCTATATAATATTATTCTATTGTTAATTTTCTTTACTTGAAGCTGAGGAAAAAATTAATTTATTTTTTCTCCACTCAAAATAAATATAGGATTAATTGCTGCGAAGGTTTGATGTATTCCTCTCGTCTCCAGACGATTTACTGCCGACTGC